>JADGHC010000488.1 GCA_019689655.1 Microbispora sp. | reverse complement strand
CGCGGCCCGGCGGCGGCTCGAAGGGGTTACGCGCGAACGGATCGGGGTCGAAGTCCACGGTCTCCCGTGGGAAGGACTCGAAGGACCCGCGCTCGGAGGAGGCGGGAGTGCCGATGCCCGGTGCGTCCGCGCCGAACACGGGGGTACGCGGCGGGGCGTCGAACGGCGTCGGGCTGGCCAGGGCCGGTGCGCCGCCGAACACGGAGGCGCCGAACTGCGGCCCCGTCCCGACCGCCGGCATCGGGCTGGTCAGCTCGGGCTGCGGCATGCCCGGCACACCGGGGAAGGCGGGGCCGGTATGGGCCAGCAGCGCCTCGGGCAGCAGCACCATGGCCGTCAGGCCACCGGTGTCCTGCTGGCGCAGCTGGACGCGGATGCCGTGGCGCAGCGCCAGGCGGCCGACCACGAACAGGCCCATGCGGCGGGACACCGACACGTCCACCACCGGCGGGTTCGCGAGCCGGTAGTTGGTCTGGGACAGCTCCTCCGGCGTCATGCCGATGCCCTGGTCGCTGACGGAGATGATCAGGCCGCCGCCGTCGATGCGGTTGCTCGACACCGTGACCTTCGTGTCGCGGGGCGAGAACGAGATGGCGTTCTCCACCAGCTCGGCCACGAGGTGGACGACGTCGTTGACGGACTGGCCGACGACCGACGCCCCGGCCTGCACCTGGAGGTCGACCCGCTCGAAGTTCTCGACCTCCGACAGGGCGGCGCGCACGACGTCGACGATGGGCACCGGCTGGCCCCACCGGCGCGCGGGCTCCTGCCCGGCGAGGACCAGGAGGTTCTCACTGTTGCGCCGCATGCGCGTGGCCAGGTGGTCGAGCTTGAACAGGTTCGCGAGCCGCTGCTCGTCCTGCTCGCCCTGCTCCAGGTTCTCGATCAGGGACAGCTGGCGTTCCACCAGGGTCTGGGTGCGCCGCGACAGGTTCACGAACATCGCGTTGACGTTGCTGCGCAGCCGGGCCTCGTCGCCCGCCAGCCGGATCGCCTCGCGGTGGACCTCGTCGAAGGCCCGGGCGACCTCACCGATCTCGTCGCGGCCGACCACCTGGATCGGGGCGATGGCCGGGATCTCGGCGGCGTCGCCGGCCTCCCGCAGCTTCTGGACCGTTTCGGGGAGGCGGGAGCCGGCGATCTCCAGCGCCTCGCTGCGCAGCCGGCGCAGCGGCCGTACGAGCGAGCGGGCGACGCCGGTGGTGACGAGCAGCACCGCGATCAGCAGGAGGGCGACGGCGACGGCCACGATGATGGCCCGCTGCTGCTCGTCGTCCTTGAGCGACTGGCTCTCCGCCGCGATGGAGGAGGTCAGTTTCGCCTCGACGGTACGCATCCGGTTGATGGGCTGCGACATCGCGTCGTACCAGAGGCGGGTGTCGTCGCGCACCGACAGGTCGAAGCCCTTGAGCGGGAAGCCCGCGTTGGCGCGGTCGAGCACCAGCTGGCGGATGAACTCCGCCTGGTCGACGTCGCTGCCGGTGACCGTGTTGTCGTAGTCGGCGCGCTGCTCGAGTGTCGCGGTCTTGCGGAAGGCGCGCAGCTCGCTCTCCTCGGCGGACACGGCGCCGAGGAAGTTCTGCAGCTGGGCCTGCTCGAAGCGGGTGTTGGGCAGCACCGTGGTCAGCAGACCGCGCTGGACGGAGGCCTGCTCCTTCGCGCCGGCGAGCGCGGCCAGCGTGGCGGCCGAGGCGGCGAGCCGGTCGTCCTGAGTGCTCTTGGCCAGCTCGTCCTGCAGCTCCAGCAGGGTGTCGATGACGAGCGTGTACTGGTCGAGCACGGCGCTCGGGAGCATGTTCCCTTCCATGATCTGGCTGCGCAGGGACTCCACGCCGTCCAGCCGGTTGAGGATGTGCTCGATCTCGGCGGTGCCGCGGCTGCTTACCTTCGTCCGGACCTCGTTCGCCAGGTCGCGGACCGCCGTGGCCGCCTTGTTCGTGAGAATGATCTGCGCCTTGAGTGCGGCGATCGCCTTCGGCGGGCGGCCGATCGTCACGGTCCAGGCGGCCCGGTCACGCTCCGACTGCAGCTCGTGCGTGAGGCCCGCCACCTTGTCCACGAGCCGCGCCAGGTCGCTGATCTGCTGGTACTCGGCCGCCGTGTTGATCGAGGTGACGACCCGCAAGCCGCCGAGCAGCAGCGCCGCCAGGGTCGGAATGAGGATCAGCGCCACGAGCCTGGAGCGCACGCGCCAGTTGCGCAGGAGGAAGCGGCTGCCCTCGTCGGGCTCCTGCTCAGCCGGAACCCCGGTCCCGGGGCTCTCGTCGGTCCGGGGATCTTGTGTCCTCACAGGCTTTGCAACCTCTCGCCGTATCTGCGCACAGGGGGGAGTGTCTCAGCACGGATGTGGCTGGCGTGACGTGCGAGACGTCCTGCAGGCGAGGGTAATTGCAGCACACCGACACCAGGGAGGCCAACCGAACACCCGTGCACAAATAGCCTAGACAGGCATGTAGATGATGTTATTTGGTTAAATATCGGGTCGCCATCAATACCAAATTGTGCCCTGCCGGCTAGGGGCGGGTCCCGGGGATCGGACGATCGACGGCAAAGAATGACGTTCGGGCGCGCTGCCGGCGCAGGATGCCGCGAGGGCGGCACCCGCCGGGGTGCCGCCCTCGCCGCCCCCGTCTCCGGGGCGAGGTCTGCCGAGAACACAGGTCTATCCGTGATCAGTACTGCCGGCCGTACGCGGCCCGGACGGTCAGCACGTACTCGACCAGGCTGATGAGCGTGGACTTGACGGCTTCCCGTGAGCGCGCGTCCGTACGGACGATCGGAACGTGCGGGGGCAGCGCCAGCGCCTCGCGGACCTCCTCCTCCGAGTGGAGGAACTGCCCGTCCCAGCCGTTCATGGCGACCAGGAACGGGAGCTGGGCCTCCTCGAAGTAGTCGATCGCCGGGAAGCAGTCGGCGAGCCTGCGGCTGTCGACGAGCACGACCGCACCGATGGCGCCGCGGACGAGGTCGTCCCACATGAACCAGAAGCGGTGCTGACCCGGGGTGCCGAACAGGTAGAGGATGAGATCCTGGTCGAGCGAGAGCCGGCCGAAGTCCATGGCGACCGTCGTGGTCGTCTTGTTCGGCGTGAGCCCCAGGTCGTCGATACCCGCGCTGGCGTCGGTCATCACGGCCTCGGTCGTCAACGGCAGGATCTCGGAGACGGCACCGACGAAGGTCGTCTTCCCGACGCCGAACCCGCCCGCCACGACGATCTTCGTCGAGGTGAGACCACGGCTAGAGCCTGCGTAGTCCACTGAGCACCCTTTCGAGCAGGTTGAGGTCTGGCTGTCCCTGGTTCAGCTGCGGCATGTGCAGGCGGACCAGACCCTCGTCGGCCATGTCGGCGATGAGCACACGGGCCACGCCGAGCGGGACCCGGAGCAGCGCCGAGATCTCCGCGACCGATCGTACGGAACGACATAGCATCATGATCGATTCCTGCTCTGGGCTGAGCAGGGAATAGTCATTGCTTTTCAAGGTGACCGATGATACGAGGGTTTCCATCGCCAAGTGGTAACGCGGCTCGGATCGGCCACCGGTGACGGCGTACGGACGGAACAGAGGCTCGTCCTCTGTGCCGTCGCGTTCACGCATGGCCCTCTCCCATGGTCATCGCCGTGCCGTCTGCAGCTCGGCGCGCAGCGCCGGGGTGAGCACCTGGCCCGCCCGCTCGACGAGCAGGGTCATCTGGTAGGCCACCAGGCCCATGTCGCAGTCCGGCGCCGCGAGCACGGCCAGGCAGGAGCCGTCGCTGATCGCCATCACGAGCAGCAGGCCCCGCTGCATCTCGACGACCGTCTGCGTGACCGCGCCTCCCTCGAACACCCGCGAGGCGCCGACGGTGAGGCTGAGCAGGCCGGCGGCGACCGCCGCGAGCTGGTCGGCGCGGTCGGGCGGAAAGCCGTCCGATTGGGCCAGCCGCAGGCCGTCCGACGACACCACCACCGCGTGCGCCACGCCGGGCGTGCTGCTGACGAACTCGGTGATCAGCCAGTCGAACCTGCGTGCTTCCACGCTCAGATCAGTCACGAGCCCTCCTCCTCTTTACCCGAGCCTTCGGCGGCGAGACCCCCGGCCGCCTCGGCCCGGCCTCGCCGTACACCCTGCTGGAAGCTGGATAGGCGGTTGCGCACCGCCTCGGCCGAGACCGGGGGACGCGGTACGGCGGCGGGACCGTCCGCGCTCACGGAACCGGGCACCAGGTTGGCCTTCGGCTTACGCTTCGGCAAGCCCGCCGCGGTCACGCCTCCCAGCAGGGGATCCCTGACGCTCGCCGCCGCCCGGAACCCGCTGTCGGCCCGCGACCGCCACTCTCCGGGGGTTCCGTCGTGCTCCTGCGGAGCGCCGGCGGTACCGGAGGACGCGGCGGCCTCGGCGATCTCTCCGGTGCTCTCGCCCGGTTCGCCGCCGGGCTTGTCCTGGGCCGCCTGCCGCCGGGTGTCGGGACGCCGGAACCACGCCGACTCGACCGAGGCGAAAATCGGCAGGTACTCGTCGCCCCGCTCCAGCGATTCGTCCCCGACCGACGGCAGCGGGCCGGTGGACGAGCCGGGGTCCTCGGCCGCGAAGGCCCCGGAACCGCCCGCGGACGCCGGCGCGGCCTCCGTCCCGGCCGGCCCGGAGGCCGCGTCCGATCCCGTGCTCGACGGCGAGAACGCATTCGGCCCGGTACTCGACGGAGAGAACGCCGTGGGTCCGGTGCTCGACGGCGAGAACGCATTCGGCCCGGTACTCGACGGAGAGAACGCCGTGGGTCCGGTGCTCGACGGCGAGAACGCATTCGGCCCCGT
>JADGHC010000487.1 GCA_019689655.1 Microbispora sp. | reverse complement strand
CATGCGCGGAACGCGCCGAAATTCCCCACCCGATCGGCGAGGGCGTGGGCGGACTCGGCCGCCGGTAATCGGCGTCGTCCCGGTGGCGGCATTACAGTGGGGAAGCCCGCGTCGTGATGACGTGTTGTCCTTGGGGTGTGTCCCCCGGCCGTACCCTCCCCGGCGTGACGGCCGTCCTTGTCCGTCCGGAGGTTTCCACAGATGACCATTACCGCCCTCGGAGAGCCCTCGGTGCTGCTCAAGTTAGGCGAGGTGGTTCTGAAGGGCCGGAATCGCGAGATCTTCGAGATGCGCCT
The DNA here is from genome assembly GCA_019689655.1 of Microbispora sp. Lineage (GTDB taxonomy): Bacteria > Actinomycetota > Actinomycetes > Streptosporangiales > Streptosporangiaceae > Microbispora. Next base: position 4,500 of record JADGHC010000487.1, on the reverse strand, counting down.
TCGGGCGAACATCAAGCACGCTCTCAAGGGCCACCGCGTCGAGATCCGCCAGCGGCACGGGGTGATCGTCCTGTTCCTGCCCTCGGGCACCGGAGTGGAGGAGGCCGAGGCGGTGGCGGCCCGTGTGGCCGACGTGCCCGGAATCGTGTGGGTCCACCTCGCCTGGCGGGTGCCGAAGGATCCGGACGCGATAACCAAGGCCGCCGTCGAGCTGATCAGGGACAGCGACGAAGTGGCCCGCAAGGCCCGCTTCGCCGTACGGTCCCGGCGTCGCGACAAGCGGTTCCCGCTGCGCTCCAACGAGCTGGACCGTCTGGTCGGCGGTGCGATCAACGACACCTACGGCCTGCCGGTCGACCTCGGCAAGCCGGAACTGACCGTGCACATCGAGGTGGACAAGGACGAGGCGTTCCTGTTCACCGGGGGCCGGCCGGGTCAGGGCGGGCTGCCGGTGGGGTCCAGCGGCCGGGCGCTGGCGCTGCTGTCCGGCGGCATCGACTCCCCGGTCGCCGCCTACCGCATGATGCGGCGCGGCCTGCGGGTGGACTTCCTGCACTTCTCCGGCATCCCGTTCACCACCTCCGAGTCGATCTACAAGGCGTACGCGCTGGTACGCAACCTGGACAAGTTCCAGGGCAAGTCGCGGCTGTGGGTGGTGCCGTTCGGCAAGGCGCAGCAGTCGATCAGGAACGCCGGCCAGGACCGGCTCGCGGTGATCGCGCAGCGGCGGCTGATGCTGAAGACGGCCGAGGAGGTCGCCCACCGCATCCACGCCGAGGCGCTGATCACCGGTGACAGCCTCGGGCAGGTCTCCTCGCAGACCCTCGCCAACATCACCGCCCAGGATCACGCGGTGGACCTGCCGATCCTGCGCCCGCTGATCGGCCTGGACAAGACCGAGATCATGGCCGAGGCCCGCCGCATCGGGACGCTGGAGATCTCCGAGCTGCCCGACGAGGACTGCTGCACGCTGCTCGCCCCCCGGCAGGCCGAGACCCGCGCCAAGATCGAGGACCTCAAGCAGATCGAAAGGCGCCTGGACGCCGAGGAGCTCGCCGTCCAGCTCGCCGACTCGATCCAGCCGTACAAGCTCGACGTCTGAGCGGCGGCACCGCCCTCCCTCCAGACCGCGGGAGGGTGGTGCGCGCTCACGCGATGGCCCGGCCGGGGGAGAGCCGCCCGGCCGGGCTCCACCTGTTCCGCGGCGTCCGTTGCACGCCTCTCGCCGGTTCGGTCGTCGGCGAGACGGGGGCTCGCTCGCCTGGTCGACCGGCTACGGCCTCGGCGTGCCCTGCCGTCCCGCAGGCGGGCCGCGGCCACCGGTGAGGGCACGATCCGGCCCCGGGACTCAAGGCGGGGGAGGAGTGCGCGCTCACCGGCGGCTACCTACGGCTATCGGACCGGCCCGGCGGCCGTCGTCAGGCGGGGACGGGGGACGACGCGGTGGTCGCGGTACGGCCGAGCAGCGGGGGGAAGTCGCGCATGATCGCCGCGAGGGCGTCCAGGTCATCCTTGATCAGGGCCTGGGGGCCGTCGCAGAGGGCCTGCTCGGGGTGCGGGTGCACATCGACGATCAGGCCGTCCGCCCCGGCCGCGACGGCGGCCCGCGACAGCGGCAGCACCAGGTCGCGCCGGCCGCCCGAGTGCGACGGGTCCACGATCACCGGCAGGTGCGACAGCCGCTGCACGACCGGGACGGCCGAGATGTCCAGCGTGTTGCGGGTGGCCGGCTCGTAGGTCCGGATGCCGCGCTCGCACAGCACGATGTCGAGGTTGCCGCGCTGGGCGATGTACTCCGCCGCCATCAGCCACTCCTCGATGGTCGCCGTCATGCCCCGCTTCAGCATGACCGGCTTGCCCGCCGCGCCCACCGCCTGCAGCAGCGCGAAGTTCTGCGCGTTGCGGGTGCCGATCTGCAGCATGTCGGCGTACGAGGCCACGAGCGCCACGTCGTGGGCGTCCACGACCTCCGTGACGACCGGCAGGCCGGTCTGCTCCCGCACGTCGGCCAGGATGCGCAGGCCCTCCTCGCCCAGCCCCTGGAAGGCGTACGGCGAGGTGCGCGGCTTGAAGGCGCCGCCGCGCAGCAGCGTCGCGCCCGCCGCCTTGGCCATCAGCGCGGCCTCCAGCGTCTGCTGCGGCGTCTCGACCGCGCACGGGCCCGCGATCAGGGTGACGGTGTCCGGGCCGATCGGCACGCCGCGCACGGTGACCGTGGAGCGCTGGGGGTGGTTTTCCCTGCTCACGAGCTTGTACGGCGTGGAGACCCGCACGACGTCCGCCACGCCCCGCATGCCGCGCAGGTTGAGGGTGGCGAACTGCTCGACGTCGCCGACGAGCCCGATGATCGTGCGGTTCACGCCGCGGCTTACGAACGCCTCCCCTCCGGCGGCGGCGACGAGGTCGGCTATCGCCTCGATGTCGTCCTGGGTCGCTTCGGGGCTCATGACGATGACCATGCTGGCTCCTCCTGCCGATGCGTCTGCGGGAAAACGACGAAGGCCCCGGGTCCGTGTGGACCCGGGGCCTTCGTTCGCCGTGGCTGTCAGCGCAGCGCTTGGAGGCGATCGGTCCTCACGGGTCCGTCGCCATACCAAAACGACCAAGCGGTGCGCATGTGCGGCAATATAGCGCACGCCGCCTTGATCATGCCGCCACGGGTGCCCGCGGGGACCGGGTGCGGTTGATCTCCGGGCGGATGGCAGGATGGCGTGCGTGCCGGAGAGACCTGAGGAGGAGACGCGTCTGCCGCCGGGCCAGTACATCCCGCGCGGGCGGCCGATTGTCCACTACGGGCGGGTGCCGGCGTTCCGTCCGGAGACGTGGCGATTCCAGGTGTTCGGCGCCACGGCCTCGGGCCGGGTCCACGAGTTCTCGTGGGCGGAGTTCTCCTCGCTGCCCAGGACGACGGTCGTCGCCGACTTCCACTGCGTGACCAAGTTCTCCATCCTGGGCGTCGAGTGGAGCGGCGTCCCCACGTCGGTGCTGCTCGACCGCGTGCCCCCGGCGCCCGGAGTGCGCCACGTCATGGTCTGGGCCGAGTACGGCTACAGCGCCAACATGCGCATGTCGGACTTCGACCGCCCGACCACGCTGTTCGCCACGCACCTCGACGAGAACCCGCTGTCCCCCGAGCGCGGCTACCCCGTACGGATCGTGGTGCCCCACCTGTACGCGTGGAAGAGCGTGAAGTGGGTACGCGCGGTCGAGTACCTGATCGAGGACCGGCGCGGCTTCTGGGAGGACCGCGGCTACCACAACGTGGCCGACCCCTGGAAAGAGCAGCGCTACTCATACCAGGAGGACCCGGGCGACGGCCCGCCGTGAGGCCGCCGACCCGGCTACGGTGTCCGGCGTGTCATCAGCCGTCTGGGTCACGCTGTGCGCGCTCTGCGGAGTCTGCGGCGGTGCCTTCGGCCACGCCCTCGCCCGCCGTGCGCCGGCCGCCGGCGAGCCGCCGGGGGAGGCGACGTTCCTCGTCCTGCGCGCCGCAGGGCTGGCGGCGGGCGCGCTGCGCGCCGGGCTCACCCGCGGCGCCGCCCGCCGTGCCGTACGGCACCTGCGGGCGTTGCTCGGCACCTCCGGCCTCGCGGTCGCCACGAACGACAACGTACTGGCCAGCGCGGGCACGGGCGTGCCGGCCGCCGAGGCGGTCCTCGCCGAGGTGCGTGCGGCCATGGCGGGCGGCAGGCCGCGCCTCGCCCCGGTCTCCGGCACCGACCGGCACGGGGTGATCGTGCCCTTGACCGTGGAGGGCAGGGCGGTCGGCGCGCTCGCGGCCTACGACGCACGGGCCGGCGCCGCACTGCTGCGGACGGCGGCCGAGGTGGGCCGCTGGATGTCCGGCCAGCTCGAGCTCGCCGAACTCGACGCCTCACGCAGGCGGACGCTGGAGGCGGAGGCGCGGGCTCTGCGGGCGCAGATCTCGCCCCACTTCGTGTACAACTCGCTGACCACGATCGCGTCGTTCGTCCGGACCGATCCCGAGCGTGCCCGCGAGCTGCTGCTCGACTTCGCCGACTTCATCCGGTACGCGCTGCGCCGGGCCGCCGACTTCACCTCGCTCGCCGACGAGCTGAGCTGCGTGGACCGCTACCTGCTGCTGGAGCAGGCGAGGTTCGGCGACCGGCTGCGCTTCACCGTCCAGGTCGCCCCCGAGGTGCTGCGGGTCGACGTGCCGTTCCTGTGCCTGCAACCCCTGGTCGAGAACGCCATCAAACACGGCATGCCGGGGGAGGTCCGGGTCGTGATCAAGGACGCGGGATCGGAGGCGCACATCTGGGTCGAGGACGACGGCGTCGGCATGGACCCCGAGCACCTGCGGGCGGTGCTCGCCGAGGAACGCACGGGGATGGGGCTGAGCAACGTGGACCTGCGCATGCGCCATCTCTACGGCCAGGACTACGGGCTCATGGTCGAGACGGCGCCCGGCAAGGGGACCCGCATCCGGCTGCGCATCCCCAAGACCCGTCCCCGCACCGCTCCGGCCCGCCCCTGACT
>JADGHC010000486.1 GCA_019689655.1 Microbispora sp. | reverse complement strand
CGGCGAACCGGCGATCAGCCGATCCCACCACTCACCGTCGCCGTCATTCAAATGACGAGGGTGCTTGGGATCCAACTCGAACAGATCCATCACACCCCCTCGATGACGTTCGACCCTTAGCGGGTCGATCTCAAAAGATTCAAAAACCTGTACGCATTCTTTCACTGTCCGTGAGCATCTAGCAAGCTCGTGAGCCGAAAAGCTGGGATCACAGGCGAGACGGAAAGCAGACTCGTCACTCGGCGTCACCGGCGACGGCTCGCTCGTACGCCCGGAGCGTCTCGACGAACATGCGCCGCTGCTCGCTCGTCAGCGGCTCCAGCGCGCTGCGCCAGGTACGGCAGCCATGGGCGAGCCAGGCGTCGACCGCCTCCCGGTTGGCCTCGGTGATGCTCATGATCGTGCGGCGGCAGTCCGCGTCGTCCTTGCAGCGGTCCACGACACCCTTGTGGCTGAGGTTGCTCATGAAGGTTCACGGTGCCCGGTCTTTTGGCGAGCTCGTTCACCGCGAGCGGGCCGTCGTACAGCGGGACGCTGGCGACGCGGGCCGCTGGCGATGCGGGCCGCGGTGCGGCGGCACCGGAGCACGAGGCCGCGATGAAGCGGTCCGTTCCGCGCGGGACCGGTGCGATGGCGCAGGAGTCCGGAGCGTGCGCGTGCCTTGTCGGACACCTCTTGCCGCGCGTGGCTCTGTCGCGCGTGCTGCCGTGTCCTGGATGAGACGCCTCGGCATCGCGGGCGATGTCGTGTCGTGGGCGCGATGCCTCCGGGCGTGTCGCCGTGACGCGTCGGTTCCTGTCCGGCGATGGTCCGCCGCGAAGGCGGGCTCGCGCAGCCGTAAAAGGCGGGCTTGCTCAGCCGAGTGCGGCCAGCAGCTCGTTGCACGCCTGGGCGCAGCGTCGGCACGCCTCGGCGCAGACCCGGCAATGCTCGTGCATGTGGGCGTGCAGACCGCACTCGTCACCGCAGCTACGGCACGCCTGCGCGCACGCCTCCACCTGGGCGCGCGTCAGGTTCGCGTCGTAGCCCGTGTGCCGGGACAGCACCCGGCCCGTGGTCGCGCAGATGTCGGCGCAGTCGAGGTTGGTGCGGATGCAGCGGACGAGCCCCGCCACCGCGTGCTCGCTCAGGCAGGCGTCCGCGCATGCCGTACAGGTCTGCGCGCAGTCGAAGCAGACCTCGATGCAGTTCGCCAGCACCTGTCTGTCCACGCCGCCGAGGTCGGCGGGGTAGGTGTCCAGCATCACTGAGGCGTGTGCCATTACATCGCTCCTTCCGGTCTCGGGCGGGCCTTCGTAGGCCGAAACCCGCCGGTGAGGTCGAGCGCCTGCGGGCTGTGGCGCCTGTGTGGCTCGCCAGCCGTTTGCCGAGTCGCCCGTCCGCCCCGAGTCGCCCTCCGAGTTGCCCTCCGAGTTGCCCTTCGTCCGAGTCGCCCGTTCGTTCGGGCCGGCTGTCTGTCTGGGCCAGCTGTCTGTGCCGTCCCATCACGTGGGCCGTCGGTTCGTCCAAGTCGCTCGCCCGTCCGTCCGGGCTGGCCGTCTGAACCGTCCCTTCGTCCGGCTGTCCGTCTGGGCCGTCCCGTCGCACGGGCCGCTGGTTCGTCCGGGTCGGCCGGTCGCCCGGGCCGGACATGTGCCGTCGGCCGGATGCGTCAGTCCTTCGGGTGCAGAGCCGACGGCTTGTGCACCGCCGTCCCGCCGCTCTTCTCGCTGCGGACGAGGAACTGCGGGTCCTCGGGTGAGGCGGCTACAGTGCGGCCCGCCTCCTCCGCGCGCTCAGTGATCTTCTTCTCGACCTTGCCGGCCGCCTGGCCGCCGTGGCTCTTCCAGGTGACTTCGTCGCCCACCGACGGCTCTTCCTTCTTGTCTTTCTTGTCTTTCCCGCTCATACGGGCCGCCCTACCCGAAGGGACGGCCCTCCCACCGGCGCGGCACCGGCAGGACTCCTCGCCAGGCAAAACTTCCGGCACGAACTCTTCGCCGGCCGGTGCGGGCGGATTCATCACCGTGAGGTCGCCCCGTAATCACACCCGGCCGTGACCGCGACGGGCCGTTCGAGCCCTGCCTACTCGTACGCGTACGGCGGCCCGGCGGGCGCACCGCCGAGGGCCGGCTTGGGGCCTACGGCGGCCTCCTCCGGGGGCGCGACGAGACCGCTTGCGGGCGCGACGGGATCTTTGCGGGTGAAGCGTCCGATCATCATGCTTGACCGGACATTGGCCGTCGGATGCGTGATCACTCCCCGGTGCGGCGCTTACCGTCGTTGCTCGTACCAGCCATGACCTCGGGGGAGTCTCATGCCTCTCTGCACAGCCGTACTGGCTGCCGCCCTGCTGTCGGGGCCGGCCGCCGTGCCGCCGGACCCGGATCCGTCCGGGACGAGGGTCACGACGGGCAAGGACAACGCCACGCCGCATTCCGCGAGCGGGTCGCGACCCGCGTCGCTGCCCGGCACCGCGTCGCAGGCCGGGCAGTTCCCGTTCACCCTCCCCCTGGCGCCGCCATGGATGGCTCCCGGTGGAACGGACGGCAAGCGGAATGACACCGCCGCCGCGGAGGCGCCGCCGAGCGAGTCCGCGGCCTCCGGCGCGTCCGCCACGCCGGTCGCATACACGGGGCGGCCCGCTGCGGCGGAGGACGAGGAGGCGGCCGGGCGGGAAACCCGATCCGCGTTCGTCCCGGTGATCGATCCCAAGACGCGCGACGTCTTCATCCGGCCCGTCTTCGCTCCCGGCAAACCCGGCGAGCCGATCACCTTCCGGCCGGTGCAGGGGGTCCAGACCGCTAAGTCCTATCCGCCGCCCGGGCGTACGCAGAAGGCGGCGAACCACAAGAAGGCGCGTCAGAAGCCCGCCCACTCCCGCCGGCATCAGTGGCCGCCCGGCTGGTGAGCCCGCCTCAGACGGCCTGACGGAAGAGGCCCATGTGACCGGCTCGTCTGATCGGCCCGTCACACAGGTCCTGATCCGGTGTGACGGGCTCTTCCGGTGTCGCCGTCCGCAGGGTCGCAAGGCGCGGGGGTCGTGCGGGTGGCACGCCGGGCACCGCGTCCGGTCCCGGGACCGAACGGTGCGTTCGTTCCGTGTCTCAGCACGCACCCGACCCGCCACCCAGCAACGACCTTTCCACGACTAAGGAAGCACGATCATGAATACCCGTCTGCTCGCCCTCGCCGCCCTGACCGCGGCCCTTTCCATGTCCGCGGCATGCGGTAGCCAGGGTGGCGGCAATCCCGCGGCTCCGGTCGCGGCCAACGAGACCGCCACGGACATGACCAGCGAGACCCCCAGCGCGGAGGCGAGCGAGAGCGTCTCCGCGACCCCGGCGGCGTCGCCGTCGGTCTCCGGGACGCCCATCGGGGCGGGCTGCTCCTCGCTCCCGGCCTCCGGCAAGGGCAGCATCGCCGAGCTGGCGAAGACGCCGGTCGGCACCGCGATCTCCGACATCCCGTCGCTGTCCACACTGGCGCACGTGGTGAAGAAGGCCGGACTGACCGAGACGCTCAACTCCGCCCGGGACCTCACGATCTTCGCGCCGACGAACGCCGCCTTCAACAAGATCCCGAAGAGCCAGCTCGACCAGCTCATGAAGAACCGCAAGGCGCTCAGGGGACTGCTGGCCTACCACGTGGTCAAGGGACGCAAGACGCCGGCGGACATGCACGGCGAGCTGGCCACCCTGGAAGGCCGCAAGCTCACCGTCTCGGGGTCCGACTCCACACTCAAGGTCAACGACGCCGGTGTGACCTGCGGGAACATCGCGACCAGCAACGCCACCATCTACGAGGTCGACAAGGTCCTCATGCCGAGGTAACCGGCCGTCGTCCTGCGACAGCTTCACGGGGGTGAACCAGCAGCGGTTCACCCCCGTTTCGCGTTCCCGGTCCGTGTCGCCGGAAATCCGGGCCCGCGAAACACCGCACCACTGGGCATTTTCATCGGGATCACGCTGGCCGGGATGGGTATATGAGGTGAGCCGCCCCGATTGTGCAAATCATCTTCGTCCCGTATGCCCGTCGAAGACGGCTGTGCGATGAAAACGGCGCACCGAGATTCCGGGAAATTCGCATAATTCAGGATATCGGAATGGCGGCTCGTTCCGTCGCAGGCCGCGGGGCCGGTGGAGCCCGGCACGGCCTCCTGGTTCCTGGTCTCGGTGGTGGCCTGCCGCCCGCCCCCGGCTCCGGGAGCCGGCGTTCGCCCGCCTCCTACTCCCTAACCGCGGCTGGGGCCTGCCGGCTCCTGCAGTCCGGGCTTCGTCGGGCGGGGCCATGCGGCACCGGGAGAATCCCGTACGCCTTTCTCAATGGCTATGTCGTATTTTTCGGCCACTGATGAATTTAGTGTGATTAGGGGTTTCCGGCGTCGAAGGGGGAAGTGGGCCCGTGGCCTATGTCCTGAAGTGGCTGATCCTCTTATTTGACCGGACACTGAGCGTCGGGTCCGTGATCGCCCGGCATCGTGCGCTTACCTTCGTTCTTGTACCGTCCACCAGATTTCGGGGGAAATTCTCATGCCTATATGTACAGCCGTACTCGCCGCGGCTCTCCTGTCCGGTCCCGCGGACCCGACTCCGCAGTCCGCCAAGGAGCCGATGGCGCCCGGCAAGAAGATCGCCGCACTGGCGATGAACCACCCGGAGGAGCCCGACTTCGTCGCGTCCAAGGCACTGGAGATCCTGAACAAGGGCACGAACGTCGGCCCCTTCAACATGGACGACGAGAACGAGCGCGCGGGCAGCCGTCCGATGGCGAGCGGCGAGAGCCGCGACGGCCAGTCGGCGAGCAGGCAGGCGCCCA
>JADGHC010000485.1 GCA_019689655.1 Microbispora sp. | reverse complement strand
GGCGCGCCGCGGGGGGGCGGGGGGGGGGGCCCCGGGGGCCCGGGCCGCGAGATCAGGCGGTGCGATGGGCCTCGTACCGCATCGTGCGCGAGACGCCGACGCGCACGGTCGTGCCGGGCAGGATCGGCACCGGCTCGTTCGGCGGGATGTCGTAGAAGTTGGGGTCGCCGGGCGGCTGGATCTGGGTGCCGTTCACCGAGCCCAGGTCGAGCAGGTTGACGTCCCAGTTGTCCAGGAAGACCTTCAGGTGGCGGCGTGAGACCGAGCCATCGGGGCTGGTGACCTTGGCCGGCCGTGCCTCGCCCGACTGCACCTCGGGCGCACGCTCGGGGTCGCGGCCCAGCAGGTAGTCGGCCTCCAGCGGCAGCGCCACGCCGTCGTCGAGCAGCAGCACGCCGAGCTGCGGCCGGGGACCCTTGTACGGCACCACGGACCGCTGGTCGATCGGCACGCCGCAGACCGCGCAGTACGCCGCGCGCGGATCGTTGAAGTGGTCGTTCTTGCAGTCGACGCCGTACACCATCGGCCGCTGATCGATCTCGGGCATCGCGTCGACCTGGGTCGCCTCGCCCGGCTCCTCGTCGGCGGGCGGGTGCGGCACCGGCTCGAAGGGGCCGCTCTGCGGGCCGTCCTGCCCCGCGTCGTGCGGCCCGCCCAGATCGTGGGGGCCGCCCAGGTCGTGGGGGCCGCCCCGTTCCTCGGCCGGCTCGGACAGCGGCGGCAGCGGCTGCGGCCCCGAGTGATGCACCGGCCCCGCGTCGGGCAGGCCGGGCGCGAGCGGCTGGGAGACGGGGGAAGGCGGCTGGACGGGCGGCGGCGCGAGCGGCTGCGACGATCCCGGAGACGGCGCCGCGTGCTCGCCCGGCAGCCCCACGCCGGGCATCGGGCCGGACGAGAACGGAGACACGGGCGGCGGCGGCACCACGGGCCCGCGCGGAGCGATCGGCTCCGGAGCCCCGACCGGCGCCGGCTGGACAGCCTGCTGCGGCTGCTGCTGCGGGCGCGGCGGCAGCGGCGGGAAGGCGACGTCGCCCTGCCGGGTGAAGTCGCACTCCAGCCCGGCTCCGGTGACCACGCCGCCGTCCAGCCGGGTGTACGGGCTCGACGGGCCCGCTCCGGGCAGGCACAGCTCGACCCGGGACACCGGGCCGTTGACGAGCCGGTCGGTCCAGGTCAGCGCGTCATGCCCGGCGAGGCGGACCTCGCCGTCGGGACCGCCCGACACGGTCGCGTACGCGGCCCCGCTGACCAGCACCGCCACGCCGCCCCCGGCGGGTCCCGCGACCGCGCACGCCACCGGGTCCCCGCCGATCGACTTGTCCATGGCGCGCGCGAGGACCTGGGCCACCCGCCGGGCCAGCGCCCGGCCGTCGCCACCGGTCGCGGCCGTCTCGTTCAACGCGCCCAGCAGATCCTCGACCGGCTGGTCGCCGCCGGTGGCGCACACGAGCAGCAAACCGTTCAGGTGGGCGACCACGCCCTCCCCCGGCAGCGGGCGGACCACCCCCACGCCCTGTTCCGTCACAGAAGTTCCTCCTCCGGAAACGCCACCGGATGACCGGCACCACCGCCGGCACGCCATGTGCCGGGTCGATCACCCCGAAAGTAGCAAAAAGTATGGTGAACCGACCTGCCGGAGCGCACGACGGGCGACCGAACGGCGCCGGGCCCCGGTCTCGGTCAGCACCCTAGTCCCCGTCGGCCCATTGGACGAGTGCGCGGGGCCCCAGGAGGCCGCGACGGACCCACGACAAGCATGTCCCCCCGCGGCCTTCCCGGTGGTCGCGGTGGACGCCGGACGATCGGCCGCGATCCTCGCTCACACGCCGGTGAACATGCGGTTGACATCGGCGGTGGCGAGCACGCCGTAGATCTCGCCGCCCCGCTCGACGAGCAGGTACTCCGACGCCGGAGTGCCCCGCATGGCGTCGAGCAGGGACTCCCCCTCCAGGTCGGCGCCGAGCACGAGAGAGGGTTCCAGGGCACGCGACAGGGCGCCCACGCTCACCCACGGCCTGCGCTGCTCGGGTGTGGCGTTGACGGCGGCCTCGTTGACGATCCCGATCGGCCGTCCCTCGTGGTCGACCACCACGATCGCCCCGGCCCCGGCCTCCCTGGCCCGTCGCAGGCCCTCCGACAGCGGCACCTCGGCGGTGACCGGGATCGCCCGGCGGGCCAGGAGCCTGGCCCGCAGCTGCGGCAGCCGGGCCCGCACGCGGGCGACCCGCAGCGCCTGGGAGGCGCCGATCCAGATGAACGACGCCAGCACCAACGTCCAGAGCATGCTGCCGAAGCCGGGCTCCTGCCCTGCCATCACGTTCATCAGGAGCGGCACCACGACCACCGCGACCGCCACGCCGCGGCCCACCCACGCGGCGGCCACCGTGCCCGTGCCCGAGTCACGCTTGATCTTCCACACGGCGGCCCGCAGCATCCGGCCGCCGTCGAGCGGCAGCCCGGGCAGCAGGTTGAACAGCCCGACGATCAGGTTGGACAGCCACAGCTGCCATACCAGCACCTGCGCCAGGCCGCCCCGCGGCACGACGAACGCCTCCGCCAGGGCCCCGATCCCGGCCAGTCCCAGCGACAGCAGCGGCCCGGCGAAGGCCACGTTGAACTCCCGGCCCGCCGTCTCGGGCTCGCGCTCGATTTCCGAGACGCCGCCGAGCAGGTAGAGGGTGATCCGGCGCACCGGCAGGCCGTAGTGCTTGGCCACGACGCAGTGCGCCAGCTCGTGCAGCAGTACCGAGACGTACAGCAGGACCGCGAAGCCCAGTGCGACGGCGTACGACGCGGCCTCGGTGAGGCCCGGCAGCATGTCCGCGAACTGCGGCTGGAAAGTGATCGTGATGAACGCCGCCACGATGAGCCAGGTGGGCGAAACGTAGACCGGGATGCCGAAGGGCCGTCCCATCCGCAGTCCGGTGGACTCCTTGACAGGTGTGCTCATGCGGCCGCCTTCCCCTCCCACGCCCCTCGATGCTACGCGCCACATCGTGAGATCAGCCTAAGAGCTCACCCGGCTCGCCGCGCACCCCGTGGCCGTCCCCGGAGAGCCGAAAAAGGCCGGGCGGACGCGTTCTGTCGGCCGGGTGTCCTACAGTTCCGGCATGACCCTCGCCGAAGAGCGCGCCATCATCGGGGCCCTTTCCCCCTCCCGGGCCGGTGACTTCATGACCTGCCCCCTGCTCTACCGGTTCAGGGTGATCGATCAGCTCCCCGAGCGGCCCTCGGCCGCCGCGGTCCGGGGCACGCTCGTTCACGCGGTGCTGGAGCGGCTCTTCGACCTGCCCGCGCAGGCGCGGACGGTCGCCGCCGCCCAGGACCTGCTTGAGCCCCAGTGGCAGCGGCTGCTCGCCGAGGAGCCCGACTACGCGGGGCTGTTCGACGACGATGCGGAGCGGGACGCCTGGCTGGCGCAGGCCCGGGGCATGATCGAGCGCTACTTCACGCTGGAGGATCCCCGGCGGCTCGAGCCGGCCGAGCGTGAGATGTACATCGAGGTCGTGCTCGACAGCGGGCTGCTGCTGCGCGGCTACATCGACAGGCTCGACGTCGCCCCGACGGGCGAGGTGCGGGTCGTGGACTACAAGACGGGCACGGCGCCGGGGCGCGACTGGGAGGCCAAGGCGCTGTTCCAGATGAAGTTCTACGCGCTCGCGCTGTGGCGGCGCGACGGCCTGATCCCCCGCATGCTCCAGCTCATGTACCTGGGCAACGGCGAGATCGTCCGTTACGTCCCCGACGAGGCGGACCTGCGGGCCACCGAGCGGAAGGTCGAGGCGCTGTGGGCGGCCATCGAGCGCGCCGTACGCACCCGCGAGTGGCGCGCCCGCCGCTCGCGGTTGTGCGACTGGTGCGACCACCAGGCCCTGTGCCCGGAATTCGGCGGCACCCCGCCGCCCGTGCCCGACCGCGAGCCGGGCCTGTCCGCCCGTGTCAGCCGGAGGTCGGCCAGCGACGAGCTGTGACGCCCGCGCGTCTCCCGCTCCACCGTCGAGGCGCTCCTTCACACCCGCCCGGGTCGCGCCGGAGGCGCGCAAAGCCCTGCCGAGGCGCGCAACGGCCCTCGTCGCGCTCCGGTCGCTTCGCTCCAGCGCGATCCTCAGTCCGGACCACGGCCGCGCCGCTCGCGGCTCGCGCGGGGTCCTTCGCGGGGAGGATGTGGGATATCCCTCTCCGGCAGGGTGGACACGAGCGACAAACGCCTAGATTTGGTACGTGCGCACCACCCCCGGCAGTTGGCGGTCCTGGCTTCGGGCCCATCCCCTGGTCCCCGACTCGATCCTCGCGGTGGCGCTGACGGCGGCGTCCCTGTGGTGGATCGGCACGGCCGGCCCGGGTGCGGGGGCCGGCTGGCTGCGGTCCGCGCCGCTTCGTCCGGCGGACGCGCTGAATCTTGCCCTGGCGGCGGCCTGCACGCTGCCGGTGGCGCTGCGGCGGCAGCGGCCCTTCGTGCTGCTGGTGGCCACCTGCCTCCCCCAGGCGGTGCTCGACGTGCTCCACTACGAGCCCGGCCTGAGCGAGCTCGGCGGGCTCGTCCTGCTCTACTCGGTGGCCGTCTACCGTGGGCTGGCGCTGAGCCTGGTCGCCCTCGCCGTGTCCTTCTCCCGCTACGCCGTCAGCGCCGCCGCCGGCATCCTCTCCTCGTCCTGGGCCGACCACGTCGTCGTCATCACGGTGCTGCTGCTGTGCTGGGTATGCGGCCGGGCGGTGCGGCTGCGCCGCGCCTACCTCGCCGAGCTGGTGCAGCGGGCCGACCGGCTGGAGCGGGCGCGGGAGGCCGACACCCGGGCCGCC
>JADGHC010000484.1 GCA_019689655.1 Microbispora sp. | reverse complement strand
CACGGCCCGGGCCGCGGCGTCGACGAAACGGGCAAGCCAGGCGGGATCGGCGAGCACGGTCAGATGGCCGCGTCCCGGTAGGTGGGTGAGGCTGCCGTCGGCGCAGGCCGCGAGGAACGCACGCTCGTCGGCGCGGAAGTGGTCACGGGTGCCGTTCACCAGCCAGACCCGCCCCGGATAGGCCGCCAGCGAGGCGAGGGGGTCCTCCGCCGCGACCGCGGACACGACGGACGACACGACCTCGCTGCTCAGCCCGCCCTCGATCATCGCCTCTCCGGCGGCCCCGGGCAGCATCCGGCGCAGCACGAAACGGCTCAGCCGGTCGGCCGCCGCGGGGTTGCGGGCGGCCAGTTGCCCGGCGAGCCGGTAGGCGTGCGCCATGGCCCGGCCCGGCCGCGCCGTGCAGCCCATCGCGACCAGGCCGGCGACCATGCCGGGATGCCGGGCCGCGGTGGCGATGCCCACGTAGCCACCGAGGGACAGCCCGACGACGAGGGCACGGCCGCCCAGGTCCGCGATCGCCTCCGCGACGACGTCGCAGGCCGCCTCCGTCTCGTACGGCCGGCCGCGGCGGCTGCCGTGGCCGGGCAGATCGGGTGCGGCGGACGGAGCCTCCAGCAACGCGCGGACCGGGGACCACATGGTGCCGCTCACCCTGATGCCGTGGACGAAGACGACCGGAATGGTCATGACGCACCTCCTCGAATGCAACGCAACGTTGCGTTGCGAACCTCATTAAAACACAACGGTGCGTTGCAGTAAGCTCCCGGCATGGCCCCTCGCAAGAAGGACGACATCCTGGACGCCGCGCTGCGCCTGCTCGCGGAGAAGGGCTACGAGGGCCTGACCATCGAGGGCGTGGCCGAACGGTCGGGCGTCAACAAAACGACGATCTACCGGTGGTGGCCGTCGAAGGCCGCACTGCTCGGCACGGCGCTGGTCGAGGCGCGGGTGCTCGATTTCGAGGTGCCCGACACCGGCAGCCTCCGCGGCGACCTCCACGCCCTGCTGCGCGGCCTGGCCGGGCTGCTCACCACTCCCCCGGCGGCGGACATCGCCGTCGCGGCGCTCGGAGCGGCCGCGAACAGCCCCGAGCTCGCGGAGGCGGCCAAAGGCTTCTTCGCCGACCGGTTCGCCCGGGAGCAGCAGATCTTCGAACGGGCTCGGGAACGCGGCGAGATCGACGATCCCGCCGACGCGATGCTGATCATGGATATGCTCGCCGGGGCGGTCTGGATGAGGGTGGTATTCCGGCAATTGCCTCTGGACGATGGCTTTACCGAGCGCGCGGTGAACGCCGTACTCGATGGGGTAGGGCGGCCAGGGGATCCGAAGGCAGGCCGACCGGCGCGGGCCGGCGGCTGACCGGCGAATCCATCGACTCCTTTTTCCGCGGGCGTTCCATGACCTGCCACGGTCACGTCCGCTCATGTCATTCGCGCACATCCCAGCCGCGCCGGCCACGTCAGGCCGCACCGTGTCATGTCGTGCCCCAGCGCCGAGTGGAGGGAGCACACCGATGACCATGTTCAGCAGACCGCCCGAACGTCACGGCAAGCGGCCCCGGCTCCTCCTCGGAGCCGCCGTGGCGCTCGCGCTCGTCACCGGCGCCGGCCTCGCCACGTCCGGCGCCCCGGGCCAGGACCAGCCGCGGTACGAGGCGGGACAGCAGCTCCGGCCCGGTCCGGAGCAGTACGGCATGACCCAGCTCGGCCTGCTCCAGCTCGGGCAGGCCCGGCAGGGCGACTACCAGACCTTCACCAGCCAGACGGGCTCGGTGGAATCGGTGGGGAGCAACGCCGTCACGGTCGACGGCCACACGTACGCGATCGACGAGTCGACCAGGGTCGTCGCGGACTACAAGGGCCTGCGGGGGATCCAGGAAGGCGACCAGGTCTGGGTCGTGGGCACCACCGGGGACAACCCGAAGGCGGTCATCCTCGCCGACGCCAGCCGCCCGGCGCTGCCCGGACACGGCGGCGGGGCGCCCTCGCCGCAGACCCCGCAGACGCCGTCCGCGCCCGTCACGCCCAGCGAAACCACGTCGCCCGAGACCTCGCCCACCGAGTGATCACCCGCGACGTTTGGGCGGGGACCGGCCGCCGGTCCCCGCCCGTACGGCTCACGATGTGGAGAACGTGAACCAGTTGAGGTTGACGAAGTCGGCCGGCTGGCCGCTGCTGAAGGTGATGTAGACGGTGTGGGTGCCGGTCGTCGGCGCGATGTTGGCCGGGATCGTCGTCCAGCTCTGCCAGCCGCCGGTGTTGGCCACGGCGAAGTCGCCGATCGGAGCCGCCGTCAGGCTGTCGAGCCGCACCTGCACGAGACCGCTCACCCCGGCCGCCGCGCCGGAGGCGACCCTGGCCTTGAACTGCCGCGCCGCCGTCGAACCGAAATTGACGTTGTCGTAGCGCAGCCAGTCGCCGCCCGCGATGTAGGCGACGTTCTGCCCGCCGCCGGTGTCCTGGGTCGCCTCAAGCTGCGTGCCGCTCTGCGCCTGGTAGTTCTCCGCCTGGATGATCGACCGCGCGTCCACCCCGCCCGGAGCGGGCGACGGGGACGGTGAGGGAGACGGAGAGGGCGACGGAGACGGGGAGGGCGAGGGCGTGGTCCCGCCCGCGCTGGTCGCCGTCGATCGGGCCGGCACGGTCAGCGTCCTGCCGTCCGAGAAGTGCACCACCCTGGCCGACGTGCCGAAGTTGTGCGCGACGTACGTCCGGGTGGAGCCGTTGACGAAGACGGCGGCGGTCGGGCTGTCGGCGGTCACACCGGGGTCGACCGTGCCCATCCTGGCCAGGTTGTAGATCCAGTGGTAGATGTGCGCCAGCGACTCGCCCGACTCGGGCGTCAGCGTCGTGTATCCGGCGTCCCACGCGCTCTTGGCCGCGGCCGGGTCGGCGAGCGCCCGGAACTCCCAGATCACGTCCTTCCACTCGACGGCCGGGCCGCCGTTGTTCGCCTCCATCTCGGACAGGTTCTGCTTCACGTCGGCCTGGTACAGCCCGTGGTAGAGCGACCCGCCGGTGATCGGCAGCATGTTGATCCCGTGGATCTCCTCGGGGTTGGCGGTCCACCAGGTGGCGTACGCCGCGCCGGAGCCCCAGATCATGCCGGCCGTGTCGTGCCGGAACCCGGCGGGGAAGACCGCGTCGTCCTTGTCGAACCAGTACTGCGCGATGGCCGACGACTCGGTCGTGTAGAGGTAGATGCCGAGGTCGCGCAGGGCGGTGTCACCCGTCGCCGCGCCGAGGAGAATCGCCCCGGTCGCGAAGTTCATCGACTCCGACGACGACTCCTCGTTGTTGCCCGCGGCGAACCCCTGGTGCCCCGACGCCCAGCCGTTTCCGGCGTACGGGTCGAAGTTGCGCAGGAACGGGAAGCGGGTGTCCGACCTGTCCCAGTTGTTGGCGTCGGCGGCCAGCAGCTTGGCCATCGGCGCCCAGTTCGCCGCCCAGCCCGAGTCGTACCTCGCCACGGTCGCGGCGGCCATCAGGTAGTAGCCGTAGTGGAAGTGGTGGTCGTTGACCTCGGTGTCGCTGCCGTACGAGGCCGGGTAGCCGGTGAGCACACCCCAGGTGGAGTCGTAGCGGAACTGCTCGGGCCCTCCGGCGGTGAACCAGCTCTCCAGCTCGCCCTTCAGCAGGCCGAGCAGCTTGTCGCGTGAGGCGGTGTCGCCGAGCTGGTCGGCGATCGGCACGAGCTGGGCCAGGCGGCCGAGGGCCTTGCCGGTCCAGTAGGTGTCGGTCGCGCCCTTCCACGGGTCGGCGGCGTTCGCCTCCTGCCTGACGTAGTCCCCGAGCCTCGACCTGTCGTACGCGCCGAGGTCGGGCAGCGACGGCAGCACGCCGTGGAAGGTCTGGGTCGTGGTGAACGACGTGCCCTCGCGCAGCTTCATCGTGCCGCGCGGCGAGACGTAGGTGTACGAGGTCAGCGGGCTGTTCGTGGCCAGCCACTGGTGGCGGTAGAGCGCCAGCAGCGTGCCGGTCTGCGTGCCTTCCTTCGGGGTGGTGGTCGCCGTGTAGGTGGTGGTCAGCCGCGCCGACGCCTCGTCGTACGACCACGTCACCTTCGTGTCGGTGACGAAGCTGAAGGCGTACTTCGCGAACAGGTCGAGCGTCGAGGCGGACGTGTCGGGCAGCACGGCGACGGAGAAGTAGTTCTTCCCGCCGAGCGCGTCGGTCGCGACCGTGCCGCTGACGCTCCAGTCGGTGCCGGACGGCCCGAAGATCCCGTAGTGGTGGCCGTTCACGGTGACGCCGAGCACGTTGCCCCGGTCGGCCCAGACCGTGGGCGTGGCCACGAACGCGACCCGGGCGTCGCCGCCGCTCGGCGTCGCGTAGACGTACGGCAGGCCGTGCCCGATGGTGGCCTTCAGCGTGTGCGTGCCGTCCGACCAGTACGGCGTGACGGTCCAGTCGGACCAGCCGTCCACCTTGGTGTCCGGCGAGTTGAGCCCGGTCACGCCCAGCGTGAGGTCACGGGCGTGCGGGAACTCGTACTGCCTGCCGTCCGAGCTGATCAGCGGCGTGGTGGGATAGCTGACCTCCAGCCCGCCGGCCACCGCGTGGAAGGCCAGCGGATGGCCGTACATGTTCTCGGAGTACGGGTTGCCCGCGTAGCGCTGGAAGGCGAGCGACGACCACCAGTCGTTGGTGGGCACCTTGCGGGTGACGTTCGAGGTGACCTTGGGCGTGACCGGGGCGCCGTCCGAGTTGGCGGGGCCGCTCGCGCCGGCGGGCAGGTCGGTGGTGTAGCTGCCCGCACCGACCTGGACCGTGGCGGCGCCGGCGGGCAGGGCGGGCA
>JADGHC010000027.1 GCA_019689655.1 Microbispora sp. | reverse complement strand
TCATTTGTGTATTAGAGACCGCGCCCGAGGTGCTTGAGGCGCTGCGCGAGGCGGCCGCGCGGGGCACCCGCCTGGCGTCGATCTGCGCCGGCGCGTTCACGCTCGCGGCGGCGGGGCTGCTGGACGGCCTGCGGGCGACCACGCACTGGGCGGCGGCGCCCGAGCTGGCCCGGCGGTTCCCGGCGGTGGATGTGCGGCCCGACGTGCTGTACGTCGACAACGGGCAGGTGCTCACCTCGGCGGGTGCCGCGGCCGGGCTCGACCTGTGCCTGCACATGATCCGGCGCGACCACGGCTCGGCCGTCGCGGCCGACGCCGCCCGCCTGTCGGTGATGCCGCTGGAGCGGGAGGGCGGCCAGGCCCAGTTCATCGTGCACGAGCATCCGCCGGTGCCCAGCGGATCACTGCTGGAGCCCGTGCTCGCGTGGATCGAGGACAACCTCGACCGCGACCTCACCCTGCGGGAGATGGCCGCCCGCGCCGGGATGAGCGAGCGGACGTTCGGCAGGCGGTTCCGGCAGCAGACCGGTACGACGCCGCTGCAGTGGCTGCTGCGCGCCCGGGTCAGGCGCGCGCAGTACCTGCTGGAGAACACCGATCACGGCATCGAGCGCATCGCCGCGCAGGCCGGGTTCGGCTCGCCGACCGCGTTCAGGGAGCGGTTCAAGCGGGTCGTGGGGACCACGCCGCAGGCGTACCGGTCGTCCTTCCGCGCCCGCCCGGTCGCCCCCTGATCCACCTGCCGACGTGGCGGTTCCTGGCCGGTCGGGCGGCCGCGGAAGTTGCTTTTCGCCCGCCCGGC
The DNA here is from genome assembly GCA_019689655.1 of Microbispora sp. GTDB lineage: Bacteria > Actinomycetota > Actinomycetes > Streptosporangiales > Streptosporangiaceae > Microbispora. The sequence continues at coordinate 22,194 of JADGHC010000027.1, read as the reverse complement.
CGCCCGCCGATCCGCACCACTACGTGAGCGGTTCTTCGCCGCCGGTGTCGCCGGTGGTGGCCGTGCCGTCCTCGCTCGCGACGGGCTCCCCGCCGCCGTCCGCGCCCAGCGCGCCGCCGACCGCGGCGATGGCATGCACGAGGCGCACGCCCGAGCCGTCGCGGCGGCCCAGCTCTTCCGGCAGCGGCACCGGCTTGCCGGTCGCCGAGACGGCCTTGACCGGCGCCGGACCGGCGTAGGCGAGCAGCAGCACGTCCTCACCCTTCAGGAAGCGCTGGGCCCGCACACCACCGGTCGCCCGTCCCTTCGGCGGGAAGTCGGCGTAGTCGGAGACCTTGCCCGCGCCTATCTGGGTGCCGGGCAGGGCGGTGGACGACCCGGCGACCGTCACCACGCGTGCCTCCCGGGTGGGATCGACCGCGCCGAAGAAGATCACCTTGGCGTTGCCGTCGAGGCGGATTCCGGCCATGCCTCCCGCCGGGCGTCCCTGGGGCCGTACGAGGGAGGCGGGGAAGCGCAGGAGCTGCGCGTCGCTGGTGATGAAGACCAGATCATGGTCGGCGGAGGTCAGCTCCACCGCGCCGACCACCGTGTCGCCGTCCCGGAGCCCGATCACCTCGAACTCGTCGCGGTTGACCGGATAGTCGGGCACCACCCGTTTCACCACGCCCTGGCCGGTGCCGAGCGCGAGCCCCGGCCCGTCCGGGTCGAGCGCGCCCAGGCCGACGACCTTCTCGTCCGGTTCGAGCGAGACGTACTCCGACACCGGATGCCCGCCGGCCAGCGATGGCGGGTTGGCCGATGGCGGCAGCACGGGCAGGTCGAGCACCGAGACCCGGATCATCCGGCCCTTCGAGGTCACCACGCCCACCTCGCCGCGTGCGGTCGAGCGGACCACCGACACGAGCACGTCGTGCACCGTGCGCTCGCCCTCACCGGACAGCGGCGAGGCGTCGGTCGTACGCGCGAGCAGGCCGGTGGACGACAGCAGCACCAGGCAGGGGTCGTCGGCCACCTCGAGCGGCACGGCGGCGGTGTTGACGGCCTCGGACGACTCCAGCAGAACCGTCCGGCGCGGCGTGCCGTACTTCTTGGCCACCTCGGCGAGCTCGGCCGACACGACCTTGCGCAGCCGTTCGTCGGAGCCGAGGATCTCGTTGAGGTCGGCGATGTCGGCCTGGAGCTGCTCCTTCTCCCGGTCGAGCTCCAGCTTGTCGTAGCGGGTGAGGCGGCGCAGCGGGGTGTCGAGGATGTAGTTCGCCTGGATCTCGCTCAGCTCGAAGGTCTCCATGAGCCGCGTGCGGGCCTGGGCCGAGTCGTCGGAGCCGCGGATCACCTGGATGACCTGGTCGATGTTGAGCAGCGCGATGATGAGGCCCTCGACGAGATGGAGCCGTTCCTCCCGCTTGCGCAGCCGGTGGCGGGACCGCCTGCGCACGACGTCGAGCCGGTGGTCCACGTAGACCGACAGCAGCTCCTTCAGGCCGAGCGTGCGCGGCTGGCCGTCGACCAGGGCCACGTTGTTGATGCCGAAGGTCTCCTCCAGCGGCGTCAGCCGGTAGAGCTCCTCCAGCACGGCCTCGGGGTTGAAGCCGTTCTTGACCTCGATGACCAGCCGCAGGCCCTTGTGCCGGTCGGTCAGGTCCTTGAGGTCGGAGATGCCGGTGAGCTTCTTCGCGGTCACCAGCTCCCGGATCTTCGTCACCACGCGCTCGGGGCCGACGTTGAACGGCAGCTCGGTGACGACGATGCCCTTGCGGCGCGGGGTGACCTGCTCGATGGTCGCCTTGGCCCGCATCTTGAAGGTGCCGCGGCCGGTCTCGTACGCGTCCCTGACCCCGCTCAGGCCGATGATCGTGCCTCCGGTCGGCAGGTCGGGGCCGGGCACGAAGCGCATCAGCTCGTCGAGCGTGGCGTTCGGCTTCTTGATCAGGTAGCGGGCCGCCGCGATGACCTCGCCGAGGTTGTGCGGGGCCATGTTCGTGGCCATGCCGACCGCGATGCCGGAGGCGCCGTTGACCAGCAGATTGGGAAACGCCGACGGCATGACCGTCGGCTCGGTCTCCTGGCCGTCGTAGTTGGGCTTGAAGTCGACGGTGTCCTCGTCGATCGACTGCACCATGAGCATGGCCGCCGGGGCGAGGCGGGCCTCGGTGTACCGCATGGCGGCGGGCAGGTCGTCGAGGGAGCCGAAGTTGCCGTGCCCGTCGATCAGCGGCAGGCGCATCGAGAACGGCTGCGCGAGCCGTACGAGCGCGTCGTAGATGGCCGAGTCGCCATGCGGGTGGAGCTTGCCCATCACCTCGCCGACGACGCGCGAGGACTTGACGTGCCCGTGGTCGGGCCGCAGGCCCATCTCGCTCATCGAGTAGAGGATGCGACGCTGGACGGGCTTGAGTCCGTCGCGCGCGTCGGGCAGCGCGCGCTGGTAGATCACCGAGTAGGCGTACTCAAGGTAGCTCGTCCGCATCTCCGCGGAAACGTCGATGTCGACGATCCGCTCCTCGAAATCCTCGTCCGGCGGGGGTGTCGTCGTGCGTCGGGCCATGTCGTGGTTTCCTGCGTGTCGAGGAGCCGGCCCCCGGCCGTCGGGACCGGGGAGGGCGAACATTGGTGGACATCAGCGGGTGCTCATCGAACATTCTGCCGAGAGTTCACCCGTGACAGCGACTCACCACCATACTGCCGGGATCGCGCCCGCCGTCCCGGCTTCCCCGACGGGACGGCCTTTTCAGCTCCGGTCAGGGCACGATCTGACCGCAGGACTCGAGCGGCCCAGGCGCGGAGAGTGCTCACTCACCGGCGGCCACCGGAGACCGAGTCTGCCTGATCAGACCGACCCGGCAGCCCCCATCAGCCGCGGGGGCCGGCGCCGGGCCAGGGACCGGGCGTCTCGCCCGTGACCGCGTCTTCCGGCACGTTGAGCCTCTCGTCGTAGATCCGGAAGCCCCGGGCCTGGTAGTTCGCCAGCGCGGCGGGCCCGTCGAGCGAGCAGGTGTGCACCCAGACCCGCCGGGTGGGCTCCCGCCCTGGCCAGCGCTCGGCGAGGTCCCAGGCCCGCGCGGTGGCCTCGCCCAGCAGCCACCCGCCGAGCCCCTGCCCGATCGCGTACGGCAGCAGCCCGAAACTGGCGATCTCGACCATGCCGCCGTCCTGGGCCACGAGCTCGGCGTACCCGGCGGGGGTGCCGCGCACCCAGGCCACCCAGGTCTCGACGCCCGGCCGGTCGAGCCAGTCCTTCCACTGCTTCCAGGTCCACGGCAGCCGGTTGGTCCAATGCCAGTCGCCGCCCACGGCCGTGTAGAGGAAGCGGCTGAACTCCGGGCTGGGGACCTCGGCGCGTACGACCTGCGCGGGAAGCGAGGGCGTCCGTCCCGGCCGCAGGTCGGCGGGGCTGGTCTGTTCGAGATACCAGGTGGTCACGTCCATATCGGACACATCCAACCACGATGCCCGTCCGTGGCGGCCGTGGCGGGTGCGGCGGGAGTTGCTCCCCGCTTTGGGTCATGAGGCCGCGCTTTCCCGCCGGCGATTTCTAATAGGTCTCGGGGAACGGGCCGCGCGCCGCCGCCCGACCCGTTCTCCGCCGTCTGCGCCCTGATCGATACCCCCATGAGTGAGGCGGACTGGGCGAGGTATCTGGGCGACACGCCGTACCGGAAAGTGTGCCCCTGATCACCCGCGTGCGGCCGTCGCGGCGGAACCGGTCGGCCGGACCTGGTACCAATGGGCGGGTGAGCGAAGAAGAGGTGGCGCTGCGGGAAGAGGCCGAGGCCCGGCTGCGGGCGCTCGCGGGCGAGCACGCGCGGCTGCGCGACGACCAGTGGGCCGCCATCAAGGCCCTGGTCATGGATCGCAGGCGGGCACTGGTCGTGCAGCGCACCGGCTGGGGGAAGTCGGCGGTCTACTTCATCGCGACCGCGCTGCTGCGCGAGCTCGGTGAGGGCCCCACGGTCATCGTCTCCCCGCTCCTGGCGCTGATGCGCAACCAGATCGCCGCGGCCGAGCGGGCCGGCATCCACGCCGAGACGATCAACTCGGCCAATCCCGAGGAGTGGGAGAAGATCTACGGCCAGGTCGCCGAGGGCGTGGTCGACGTGCTGCTGGTCAGCCCCGAGCGGCTCAACAACCCCGACTTCCGCGACAACGTGCTGCCCGAGCTGGCCGGCGGCGCGGGGCTCGTGGTGATCGACGAGGCCCACTGCATCTCCGACTGGGGCCACGACTTCCGGCCCGACTACCGCAGGATCCGCACGCTGCTGGCCGAGCTGCCGCCGGGCGTTCCCGTGCTGGCCACCACGGCCACGGCGAACGCCCGCGTCACCCGCGACGTGGCCGAGCAGCTCGCCGTCACCTCCGAATGGGACGAACCGCCCGGCGGCGAGGTGCTCGTCCTGCGTGGCCCGCTGCAGCGCGAGAGCCTGCACCTGAGCGTCGTACGGCTGGACGGCGCGGACCAGCGGCTCGCCTGGCTGGCCGATGCGCTGCACGAGCTGCCCGGCTCCGGCATCGTCTACACGCTGACCATCGCGGCGGCCCAGGAGATCACCGCGTACCTGCGCGAGCAGGGCCACGCCGTCGCCTGCTACACCGGGCAGACCGAGCCGGCCGACCGGCTGGCGGCCGAGGAGGACCTGCTCGCCAACCGGGTCAAGGCGCTGGTGGCGACCTCGGCCCTGGGCATGGGCTTCGACAAACCCGACCTCGGCTTCGTCGTCCACGTGGGCGCGCCCGCCTCTCCCGTGGCGTACTACCAGCAGGTGGGCCGGGCCGGCCGCGGCGTCGAGCGCGCCGAGGTCATCTTGTTGCCCGGCCCGGAGGACCGGGAGATCTGGGCCTACTTCGCCTCGCTCGCCTTCCCGCCGGAGAACGTCGTCAGGGCGACGCTCCGGGCGTTGTCCGAGGAAGGGGTGCTGTCCACCGCCGCGCTGGAGACGAGGGTCGATCTCAGCCGGACCCGGCTGGAGATGATGCTCAAGGTGCTCGACGTGGACGGCGCCGTACGCCGGGTCAAGGGCGGCTGGGAGGCCACCGGTGAGCCGTGGAGCTACGACGCGGAGCGTTACGCCCGGGTGGCCGCCGAGCGCCGCGCGGAGCAGGAGGCGATGCTCGGTTACATCGCGACCACCGAGTGCCGGGAGCAGTACCTGCGCCGCCACCTCGACGACGACACCGCGGCGCCCTGCGGCAGGTGCGACAACTGCACCGGCGTCCGCCGTTCCGCGCGGGTGCCGGACGACGCCGTCCGGGCCGCGCGCGAGCGGCTCGCGCGCCCCGGCGTGGAGATCGAGCCGCGCCGTCAGTGGCCCACCGGCATGCCGGACCTGAAGGGCCGGATCAAGCCGGAGCTGTGTGCCGAGCCGGGGCGCGTGCTCGGCCGTCTGACCGACATCGGCTGGGGCACCCGGCTGCGGGAACTGTTCGCGGCGGGCGACGGACCGGTCCCCGACGACGTGTTCGCGGCCGTGATCGAGGTGCTGCGGGCGTGGGAGTGGGAGCGGCGCCCGGTCGCGCTGGTCGCGGTGCCGTCGAGCACCCGGCCCGTGCTGGTCGGGTCGCTCGCCGAGCGTCTGGCCCGGGTGGGCAGACTGGAGCATCTCGGGACGCTCGGCTACCGCGACGGCCGGCCGGCCGCCCGGCACAACAGCGCCCAGCGGGTGACGGCGATCCGCAGGACGCTCGCGATGCCGCGTGACGTCGCCGCGAGGATCGCGGCGGTGGGCGGGCCGGTGCTGCTGGTGGACGACCGCGTCGACACGGGATGGACGATGGCGCTGGCCGCGGCCCAGGTCCGGCATGCGGGAGCATCGGCTGTGCTCCCCTTCGCGCTGGCCACGACGAACTGAGCCGGCGGAGGCCGGCAGGGGCCGTGGGGCGTCGAGACAGTCAGGAGGCGCCCATGGATCGGCGGCAGATCGAGTACTTCCTCGCGGTCGTCGCGCACGGCAGCTTCACGAGTGCGGCACACGCGCTGAACGTGACGCAGCCGTCTCTGTCGCACGCGGTCGGCGCCCTGGAGCGCGAGCTGGGGGTGGAGCTGTTCACCAGGTTCGGGCGGGGCGTCCGCCTCACCTCGGCGGGGGAGGCGCTGCTTGAGCCGGCCCAGCAGATCGTGCGCGACTTCACCCGGGCCCGCGTGTCGGTCCAGCGGGTGCGCGGCCTGCAAAGCGGCAGGCTGGACATCGTCGCGCTGACCACGCTGGCGGTCGATCCGCTGGCCCGCATGGTCGGGGCTTTCCGCAACCGCCATCCCGGAATCGATATTCGAATCACCGATCCCGAGCAGGCGGTGGCGGTCGCCGAAATGGTGCGCTCGGGGAAATGCGAGCTCGGGCTCGCCGACTTTTCCGTCCCGGCCACCGCATTGCGGACCCTCGAACTGCCGGAGCAGGAAATGCTCGCGGTGCTTCCTCCGGGCTCGCCGCAGAAGGAGCGGCTGACGATCAGCGAGGTGGCCGAGCTCGATCTCGTGACGACCCCACAGGGGACGACGACGCGGACCGTCGTCGAGCAGGCGCTCGCCGGCGCCAGCGTCCCGCTGCGCATCGCCGTGGAGACGACCCACCGCGCCGCCATCGTGCCGCTCGTGCTCGCGGGTGCGGGAGCCGCGCTGCTGCCTCGTCCGATGGCCGAGGAAGCGGCACGTCAGGGCACGCGGATCGCGCGGATCGACCCTCCGGTGACGCGCCGGGTCCGTCTGCTGTGGCGGCCCGAGTCGCTCTCCCCGGCGGCGGAGGCCTTCGTGCGGCTGGCGGAGTCATTCGCCGGGCGGCCCGCGAACGATCGCCGATAGGGCCATAGAAAACTTCTATAGCGACCAAAGGACTCGGGTCTAGGTTTGCGGCTGAGGCCGCATTGACACTCTGCCTCCGACACGGCAGCGTCTTGGGCACCAGAAATTTCGCGGCGGATTCGGCGGATAGGCCCGGCCGTACCGAATTGTGGACGGCACCGCCTCGCTGAGTATTCGCGTGTCCTTTCCATCCCCTGTTTCATGCTGCCGAAGGGATTTATCGTGAACCGGTGCTGCGGAGTCGACCACCACAGCGGAGAATACACGCCGGAACAGCGCGCCGATCTTGAGCGTGTTCTCGGCTTCAACCGCAAGATGGTCGCCGCCATCGAGGACTGCCGTGACGTCTCGCCGGTCGAGGCGCTGCTCGACCCCGACCCGCTGCGATACATGTGGGTGGACGAGGGCGGCGGCCGGGTTTCGGAGTTCATCGCCCGGGCCGAGGAGGCGCTGGCGGGCGCCACCCGCCTCGACGGCCACCGGCGGCTGGAGGGCCGGTCCGTCCGGGTGTCGGGGTCGGCCGCGCGGCCGACGGTCGCCACGGCGGCCGACGGGCGTGTGTTGTACGCGTGGACCGAGTGGGAGCACGGCGCGGGCGACCGGGTGCTGGCGACGCTGCTCGACGGCCCCGCGGCCGAGGGCGAGCCGGTCGTCCTGTCGGATGATCCGGCCGACTGTTTCCGCCCCACCGCGCTGTTCGACGCCGAGGGACGGGCCTGGGTCTGCTACGCACGCTCCGACGGCGGCGAGGTGACGATCTGGTGCCGCCGCCACGAGGCGGGCCGCTGGACGGACGAGGAACGGGTGAGCACCACCTCGCACCCCTCGTTCAACCAGGAGCTCACGGCGCATCCGGACGGCAGCGTCGAGGTGTGCTGGCAGGGGCGGCTGGACAACCGCTTCGGCATCTTCGCCCGCCGCTGGAAGGACGGCGCGTGGGGCGAGGCCAGGCTGGTGAGCGAGGGCGTCGAGGCCAACGTGTGGGACCCGGCGATCGCCTCCGCGCCCGGCGGCCGCACGGTGTACGCCTGGACGGAGTACGCGGGCGGCTCCTACCGCGTCGTGCTGCGCATGGCGGAGCCGTCCGGCGAGCTCTCCCCGGTCCGGGCCGTCACCGGAGGCAGCGACTACGCCCTGCACCCGAGCCTGGCGGTGACCAGCGACGGCGCGGTGTGGTGCGCGTTCGACGTGATCACGGTGCACGGGCACGGCGGTTCCGGTCCCACCCGCCTGCGGCCGGCGGAGCGCCTGCCCGAGGCGCCGCGGATCGAGGGCATGCGCGAAAGCGGCGAGTTCGTCCCGCCGGAGCTGCTGCCCGAGGTGGCCGCCTCGATCCGGGTCGTACGGGTGGACGACGACGGCGTGCGTGAGGCCGGTGGGGTGCTGGCGCAGGGCCTCGACGTGGTCCCCGGAGGGCTGCCGCGGCTGGCCGCAGACCCCGGCGGCGGCCTCACCGTCGCCTACCGGGTCCACCGCCGGCTGCCGCTGATGACCTACTACTGGGAGGTCGCGGCGCAGAGCCTGGGGCCGGACGGCTGGTCCGCGCCCACGACCTTCACGGCGAGCGACGGCACCCTCGAGGAGCCCGCGATCGCGCCGCTGCCGAGCGGCGCGCTCGTGGTGTGGCAGACCGACGGCCGTCTCGAGCGCGGCCTCACCTGGACCGAGGGCTTCGGCGGGCGGGAGTGCCCGTTCCTCCTGGAGCACCACGGTGAGGTGATCTGGCACGGCATGCACGGCACGGGGTCGCTGCGGTCGGCGACCGTGACCTCGTCCGGCCCGGCACGGGCCGAGCGCCGGATCGAGATCGTGCACAGCGCGCAGCGCCGGGAGGCCCGGTCGTGGGTGGGCGCGGCCCGTGAGCGGTACTCGACTCAGGTGGGCGGCGCCGCCTACAGCCTGTTCTGGGGCGACCTGCACCGGCATTCGCTCATCAGCCGGTGCACCTCCGGCGACGAGCCCTCGCTCGAGGACTTCTACCGCTACTCCTGGGACGTCTGCGAGTACGACTTCTGGGCCGTCACCGACCATTCCGAAAACAGCACCGACTACCAGTGGTGGTCGATCCAGAAGGTCGCCGACCTCTTCCGCGTCGACGGCCGGTTCGTGCCGCTCTACGGCTTCGAGTGGACCGGCATGACCGGGCACCAGAACGTCATCTACGGCGACGTCAGGCGCGGGGCGCCCATCTTCTCCTCGTACGCCGAGGGCTCGGACACCCCGGCGGACCTGTGGCGGCAGCTGCACGAGTACCCCGACTTCCCGGCGATCACCATTCCGCACCACCCGGGATCGGCGATGGTGCCCTTCGACTGGAGCTACTACGACCCCGACTACCTGCGGCTGGTGGAGGTCTTCCAGGCCTGCCGGGGCAACTACGAGGACGACGGCTGCTTCCGGCAGTACTCCGACGCCACCCTGCCCGGCACCTTCGTCCTGGACGGCCTGCGCCGTGGTCACCGCTTCGGGCTCATCGCCTCCTCCGATCACGGGCACGGCGCGAGCTACATCGGGGCGTACGCGCGGTCGCTGGACCGGGCGTCGATCTTCGAGGCGCTGCACGCCCGCCGGGTGTTCGCCGCGACCACCCGCGACCTGCTCGTGGACGTCCGCATCGGTGAGACGTTCATGGGCGGGGAGACCACGGCGCGCGGCCCGGTCGAGCTGTCGGCCTACGTACGCGGCTACGGCGACCTGGCGTGCATCGAGGTCGTCCGCAGCGGTGAGGTCGTGCACAGCGTGCGCCCGGACCTGGGCCTGCCGGACGGCTGGGCGGCGGTGCCGGTGCGCGTCGAATGGGGGATGAGCTCCACGACCACCGACTGGAGCGGCGACCTCGTGATCGACGGCGGGGAGGTGCTGCAGACGCCGTACTGGAGCCCGGAGATCGTCGAGGCCGACCGGCGGCGGATCGCCTGGCAGGCGAGCACCAAGAGCTTCGGCGAGCCGTACGGCTCGCAGCGCGGCGGCGTGGAGGTCACCCTGATCGGCCCCGGCGACGCGACGGTCACCGTCACCACCGCCCAGGGCGCGCACGGCACGACGCTGCGGGAGCTGCGGACGGCGGTCGTCGAGATCCCCGTGAAGAACGACGGCCGGCTGCGCCTGCAGCGCGGCATCGGCGGCCTCACCTCGCTCGGCGCCCCCGAGCACCGCTTCAGCTGGCGGGACGAAACCCCCGAGTCCGGCTGGTACTACATCCGCGCCTATCAGACCGATGGCGAGATGGCGTGGTCCTCGCCCATCTGGGTGGAGCAGATCTGATCGGCCGACGGTCTCCGGCAAGCCCGCACGATTGGAAACACCGATGACATCTGTACTCAGGAGACTGCGGAATGTAACTGTCGTCCTGGTCGCGGCGACGGCGGCGGCCGCGTGCAGCGGCGTCTCGGCCGACGGCTTCACCACGGCGGGCGGCAGCGGCGGCGGGGCGCATGTCGCCAGGTTCGTCCAGCAGCCGTGGAGCGATCTGGTGGTGGAGACGCAGATCGCGATCGACATCCTCGGCAAGCTCGGATACCAGGCGAGCACCCAGGAGGTGTCCGTGCCGCTGGCCGGGCAGGCGCTGGCGACCGGCAAGGCGGACGCCTATCTCGGGAACTGGTGGCCCAGCCAGCAACCGGTCTTCCAGAAGCTCCTCGACGAGGGGAAGGTCGAGGTCGTGGGCACCCTGCTGACCGGCACCCAGTACGCCCCGGCCGTTCCGGGGTGGGTGGCGGACAAGTACGGCGTGCACTCCCTCGCCGATCTGGACAAGTACGGGGACCTGTTCGGGCGCAAGATCTACGGGATCGAGCCGGGCGCCCCGGCCAACCAGATCATCCAGCAGGCCATCGACAAGGACGCGTACGGGCTGGGCGACTGGCAGCTCGTGCAGAGCAGCACCGAGGCGATGCTGGCGGAGGTGACCCGGCGCACGGCCAAGCACCAGCCGATCGTCTTCCTCGGCTGGAGCCCGCACTGGATGACGATCGACTTCAAGCTCGTCTTCCTCGACGACCCGCAGAAGGTGTGGCCGGGGGCCGGGGAGATCCGCGTGCTCGAGCGCGCGGGCCTCGACAAGCAGGACCCGAATCTCCACCGTTTCCTGTCGCAGGTGAAAGTGGACGCCGCCAGCGCCTCGGCGTGGATCCGCGCCCTCGACAAGGAGAAGAAGCCGGCGAAGACCGTGGCCGAGGAGTGGATGAAGGCCCATCCCGACGTGGTCGCGAGCTGGCTGAAGGGGGTCACGGACACCGGCGGCAAGCCGGCCGCCGACGTCGTCCTGCCGGGCCTGAAGGGCTGACGGATGACCGGTGAGAGCCCGCGGGAGGGCACCGTGATCGAAGCCAAAGGTCTCACCAAGGTCTACGGGATGCCGCGGGACAAGGCGGTGTCCGCGCTGCGGCAGGCCGACGAACGGCGCCGGGACGCGATACGCGAGGCGGGCGGGTTCCTGGCGGTCGACGACGTGGGGTTCTCCGTGTCCGCCGGGGAGATCTTCGTGATCATGGGCCTATCCGGATCGGGCAAGTCGACCGTGCTGCGCATGCTCAACCGTCTCGTGGAGCCCACTTCGGGATCTTTGCGGATCGACGGCGCCGATCTGGCCGCCTTGCCCCAAGACGAGCTGCGGCGGCTCAGGAACAGGAAGATCAACATGGTCTTCCAGCACTTCGCGCTGCTCCCGCACCGCACGGTGCGGGAGAACGCCGCCTACGGGCTCAAGGTCCGGCAGACGCCGGTGAAGGAGCGCATGGAACGGGCGGATTGGGCGTTGCGGCGCGTCGGGCTGGAGCAGTGGGCCGACTCCTACCCGCACGAGCTGTCCGGCGGGATGAAGCAAAGGGTGGGCCTCGCCCGCGCACTGGCCACGGACGCCGAGATCCTGCTCATGGACGAGCCGTTCAGCGCCCTCGACCCGCTGATCCGCCGCGACATGCAGGAACTGCTCCTGCAGCTGCAGTCCGAGGACCGGCGGACCATCGTCTTCGTCACGCACGACCTCAACGAGGCGATGCGGATCGGCGACCGCATCATGGTCATGCGGGACGGGCGGGTGGTCCAGTGCGCCACCGCCAACGAGATCGTCTCGGCGCCGGCCGACGACTACGTGACCGAGTTCGTCGCCGACGTGGACCGCTCACGCGTGCTCACCGCGGGGAACGTCTTGCGCCCGCCGCTGGTGACCGCGCGGTGCGGTGAGAGCCCCGCGGAGGTGCTCAACCGGCTCGAGAACGTGGAGATGAACGGGATCTTCGTGCTCGACGAGGCCGGGCGCATCCTCGGCGTGGCGACCGATGAGGCGCTCGCGGGGGCGCTGCGGGACGGCGGGGCGACCATCGAGTCCTGTCTCGCCGGCGACTACCATGCCGTGTCCCCCGACACGCCGATCGTGGAGTTCTGCGATATGGCCGGACGCCACACGGTCCCCATCGCCGTCGTGGACGCCGACAGACGTCTGCTCGGCGTCGCTCCCCGGGCGGCGATCCTCGCCGCCCTCGCGGCTCCGAAGAAGGTGAGGCATGCCTGAGCTCCCCATCGGCGAGGCCGTCGAGAAGTTCACCCAGTTCCTGCAGGACCATCTCGGCGGGGCGTTCGACGTCTTCGCCGCCGTGCTGATGAAGCTCGTCGGGGCGGTCTACACCGTGCTCGTCGCCCCGCACCCGCTGCTGCTGATCGCGGTTTTCGCCGCGCTCGCCTGGCTGGCGGGCCGGCGCGTGCCGCTCGTCGTGTTCACGGTGCTCGCCTTCCTGCTCGTGGCGTCGATGCGACTGTGGGTGCAGACCATGCAGACGCTCGCGGTGGTGCTCGTCGCCGCGGTCATCGCCGTCGCCATCGGCGTGCCCCTCGGCGTATGGGCGGCCCGGAGCAGCCGGGTGAGCATGGTGATCCGGCCGGTGCTCGACTTCATGCAGACCCTGCCGGTTTTCGTGTACCTCATTCCCGCCGTGTTCCTCTTCGGCATCGGGGTGGTGCCCGGCGTGGTGGCCACCACCGCGTTCGCCGTCCCGCCCGCGGTCAGGCTCACCCAGCTCGGCATCCGTCAGGTCGACGCGGAGGTGGTGGAGGCGGCGGTCGCCTTCGGCTCCCGTCCCTGGCAGGTGCTGCGCGAGGTGCAGCTCCCGCTCGCGCTGCCGTCGATCATGGCGGGGATCAACCAAGTGATCATGATGGCGCTGTCGATGGTGGTCATCGCGGGCATGGTGGGCGCCCAGGGCCTCGGCTCGGTCGTGGTCCAGAGCGTCACCCAGCTCGACATCGGCAAGGGTTTCGAGGGCGGGCTCGCCGTGGTGATCCTGGCGATCTACCTCGACCGGCTCACGTCGGCGGCGGGGGCGCGGGACCTCACCCGCGGGCGCGCCCGGCGCAGGGCCGCCCGATCGGACGCGCCCGCCCGGCACGATCGGGTACGGGAGAGCGTGACGACGGCCTGACCGGTGACGCCCGGCGCGACGACGCCCGCGATTCTCCCCGGAGACGCGGGCGTTGCGCGTTTCAGCGGAGGTTGCGCGTGTTCCGGCGGCCTCGCGTGTTCCGGCGGCCTCGCGTGTTCCGGCGGCCTCGCGTGTTCCGGCGGGCGCTGCGCGTTCCGCGTCCCGGCGGGAAGACCGATGCCGAGCCGTACGCGGGATCAGAGGCGGGGGCGGGCGCCGAGGTTGGCGAGGCACTTGGCGGCCAGGGCGTTGCCCGCCGCCAGCGCCTCGGCGGGCGGCTTGCCGTCCAGCCAGGCCGGCAGGAACCCGGCGGTGAAGGCGTCACCGGCTCCGGTGCCGTCCACGACGCGGTCGACCACCTCGGCGGGCACCCGGACCGGTTCGGAACGGTTGTTGGAGAACCAGAGCGAGCCCTCGGCGTTGAGCTTGATCACGACCTGCGGGAACCAGGCGGTCAGCACCTTGGCCGCCGCGGCGGGATCGTCCCTGCCGGTGAGCACCTTGGCCTGGTCGGCGTTGGCGAACAAAAGCTTGGCGCCGTCGGTCCACTCCAGGAACGGCTCGGCGCCGGTCCGCTCCAGCGGCGCGGCGGAGGCGCAGTCCACGGAGATCGACATGCCGGCGCGGCGGGCCATGTCGAGCGCGGCGAGGCCGGCGTTGCGCGAACCCTCGTTGATCAGCGTGTAGCCCGACATGTGCAGGTGGCCGCCGGCGGTGAACAGGTCGCGGGGCAGGTCCTCGGGGGACAGCGCGGCGTTGGCGCCGGGGTCGGACAACATGGTCCGTTCGCCCTTGTGGGTGACGAGCACGACGCAGGTGCCGGTCGGACGCTCCGGGTCCATGACGAGGCGGGCGTCCACGCCGTAGCCCATGAGTTCCATGTCGCGGTTGCGGCCGGTGATGTCGGCGCCGCGACGGCCGATGAAGGCGACCTCCGAGCCTTCCACCGCAAGCCAGGAGGCGATGTTGGCGCCGGAGCCGCCACCATGCATGGTCACGACGGCAGGGGTGTCGCTTGCCCTAGCAAGAGGGAACTTCGCGCGGGCGACCGCGTCTGTCATGAGATCGCCCACCACGACGACCCGCGTCATGATGTCACCACCTTGCCAACTGCTTGTGGAGGCGAGCCATGCCCTGGGAGGGGTGGCGTCCTCTCCGTGCTGTGAGGCTGACGTCCAAAAACCTAACAGCTTCCAGGGGCGTCGTGGGGTGGAGAGCGGACAGACGGGAACAGTCGATGCACAAGCGTTGCCCAACTTGTCGCGAATAGGCCGGTAGATCCCGTATAAGCGGATAGCGGCGCGCCATGAGAAATCTCGCAATACCAGCTCAGCCGGGCGCGGCTAGCCTCGATTGCGTGCACCCTCAGTACCCCGCCCACTGGGAGGCGGACGTCGTACTGGCCGACGGCGGCACCGCCCACGTCCGCCCGATCAGGCCGGACGACGCCGACATGCTGCGCGCGTTCTACTCGCGGCTGTCCGCGGAGTCCATTTACTTCCGGTATTTCGGGCCCCGGCCGCGGTTGACCGACAAGGACGTGGTCTGGTTCACCAACGTCGACTACGACAACCGGGTGGCCCTGATCGCCACGATCGGCACCGAGATGGTCGCGGTCGTACGGTACGACCGGGTGCAGCCGCGCGACCACGCCGAGGTGGCCTTCCTGGTCGAGGACGCCCACCAGGGCAGGGGCGTCGCCTCGGTGCTGCTGGAGCACCTGCGGGCCGCGGCGCGCGAACGGGGGATCAAGACGTTCATCGCGGACGTGCTGCCGGGCAACCACCGGATGATGAACGTGCTGCGGCAGGCCGGCTACACGGCGCAGAGCCAGTTCGAGGACGGCGTCGTGCGGATGACGCTCGACCTGTCCAGCACCGAGACCGCGCTGGAGGTCCGGCTCGCCCGCGAGCACCGCGCCGAGGCGCGGTCCATCGCCCGCCTGCTGACGCCGCAGTCGGTGGCGGTCATCGGTGCGAGCCGCGAGCCGGGCGGCATCGGCCAGACCGTCCTGCGCAACCTGCTCGCCGCCGACTTCACCGGCCCCGTCTACCCCGTCCACCGGCACGTACGGGCGGTGGCCGGCGTGCGGGCCTACCGCAGCGTGTCGGCCATCGACGGCGAGGTGGACCTGGCCGTGCTCGCGGTCCCCGCCGAGGGCGTGCTCGAACTCGTCGGGGAGTGCGCGGAGAAGGGCGTGAAGGGCCTGGTCGTGCTCTCCTCGGGGTTCGGCGAGACCGGGCCGGAGGGCCGGGCCCGCCAGGAGGAGCTGGTCCGCATCGCCCGGGCGTACGGCATGCGGGTGGTGGGGCCCAACTGCCTGGGCATCGCCAACACCGACCCCGCCGTACGGCTCAACGCGACGCTCGCGGCGACACTGCCGGGACGGGGGAGAGTCGGGTTCTTCAGCCAGTCGGGCGCGCTCGGCACCGCCCTGCTGCAGCGTGTGGCGCAGCGCGGCATGGGCATCTCGACGTTCGTGTCGGCCGGCAACCGGGCCGACGTGTCCGGCAACGACCTCCTGCAGTACTGGGAGGAGGATCCGGCGACCGACGTGATCCTCCTCTACCTGGAGTCGATCGGGAACCCGCGCAAGTTCGCCCGGCTGGCCCGGCGGATCTCCCGGTCCAAGCCGATCGTCGTGGTCAAGTCGCGCGGCGTGCCGGGCGGGCACCGCGCCCCCGTGCTCGCGCTGCCCGACACCGCGCTGAGCTCGCTGTTCGCGCAGGCGGGGGTCATCCGGGTGGACGACCTGGTCCAGCTCTTCGACGTCGCCCAGCTCCTGGCGCACCAGCCGCTGCCGGCCGGGCCGCGGGTGGGCCTGGTCGGCAACTCCGACGCGCTCACACTGCTGGCGCAGGAGGCGTGCGCCGACGCCGGGCTGGAACCGCGCCCGCCGGTCGATCTCGGGCCCCGCGCCGGGGCGGCCGAGTTCGCCGAGGCGCTGCGGCGCGTCCTGCCCGAGGTGGACGCCGCCGTCGCGATCTACATGCCGCCGATCCCGGGCGACAGCCGCGAGGTGGCCGAGGCGATAGTGGAGGTCGCGCGGGAGTCGGGGAAGCCGGTGCTGGCCAGCTTCCAGGGGCAACTGGGCATGCCGCCCGAGCTGCGGGTGACCGGCGGCCCCGGCGACGAGTGCCCCCGGCGCGGGTCGATCCCGTCGTACCCCGCTCCCGAGGAGGCGGTCCGCGCGCTGGCCCACGCGGTGCGGTACGCCCGCTGGCGCCGGCGGCCGCCGGGCACGGTCCCGGTGATCGAGGGGATCGACACCGCGGCGGCGCGGGAGATCGTCACCACCGCGCTGGCCGGCGCGGAGGAGCGGGAGATCGACGCGACCGCGCTGCTGGCCCGCTACGGCATCGAGGTGTGGCCGGCGCACGTGGTCGCCGGTGCGGAGGAGGCCGTCGCCGCCGCCGAGCGGATCGGCTGGCCCGTGGTGGTCAAGTCGGCCGACCCGGAGGACGTCCGCCGCGCCGGCACCGTGCGGATCGGCCTCACCGAGCCCGCCGGGGTCCGGCAGGCGTACGCGGACCTGGCGGCCCTGCTCGGACCGGGCACGCCGCTCGCGGTGCAGCGCATGGCGCCGCAGCCCTCGGTGCCGGTCGTCGTCGGCGTGACCCAGGACCGCTACTTCGGCGGGGTCGTCACGTTCGGCCTCGGCGAGGTCACCGCCCGGCTGCTCGGCGACCAGGCGTACCGCCTCGCGCCGCTGACCTCGGAGGACGCCGCCGAACTGGTGCGGTCGGTGCGCGCCGCGCCGCTGCTGTTCGGCGAGTACGGCTACCAGGCGGTGGCCGTGGAGGCGCTGGAAGACCTGCTGGTGCGGGTGGGGCTGCTGGCCGACGCCCTGCCCGAGGTCGCCCGGATGGACCTCGACCCGGTTCTGGTGGGCGCGTCGGGGATCGCGGTGCTGGGCGCGCGGGCCGTACTGCGGCCGGTCACCGCGCTGCGCCCCGACGTCGGGCCCCGGCGGCTGCGCTGATCGCTCCGGCGGGCCCTGGGCGGAAAACCCGGCCCGTCAGGGTGTGAAACAGGTGTCCCTTACAGGGCAGGATGGACCTATGAGGGAAACCCGAGTCTCCGCCGCGGGCTTGCGCGAGGCCATAGATCGCAGCGGCTACTACCCGGATCTGGTGGCCGACGCCGTCGACTCCGCGCTCGGCAACGAGCCGGTCACGGCGTACGTCGTGCATCACGAGGCAACGTTCGACCCGGCGATGGAGGTGCGCAGGCACGTCACGGTCCTGGTCCTTTCGCCCACCCGGCTGCTGGTCTGCCACACCGACGAGCATCCGCCCGCCGAGGGCATGCCGGCCTCGCACGCCTCCACCACCACCGAGGCGGTACGGCTCAGCCGCATCCAGTCGGTCGCCGTGACCAGGGTCGTGCCCGACCCCGCGTCGTACGTTCCGGGCGTCCCTCCCACGGAGGTCACGCTGACGATCGGGTGGGGCGCGATCTCCCACGTCGACCTCGAACCGGCGACCTGCGGCGACGAGAACTGCGAGGCCGACCACGGCTACACCGGCGCGGTCACGGCCGACGACCTGTCGCTGCGGGTCAGCGAGGCGGCCGACGGCCCGGAGGCCGTCGCCCACGTGCTGGCGTTCGCCAAGGCCCTGTCGGAGGCCACCGCCAGGGCGGCGAGCTGATGCCGCGTCCGTCCGTGTCCGCTTTATCACGGGAGATGTGATCGAGCCCCGGCCCCCCGGCGTGCCACCGGTGACGCCCTCCGCGGCGTCGCCGGCCGTGCCCGTGCCGTACGTGCCCGCGTACGGCACGGCCTCGCTGGCCGACCTGCCGGGCTCGCTGCTCGCGTCCCTCGGGCTGCCGGCCGCCAACACGCTGGAGCTCGAACCGGCGTCGCGGGTGTGCCTGTTCCTCGTGGACGGCCTCGGGGCCGAGCTGCTGGCCGCCCATCCCGACGCCGCGCCGTTCCTGTCGGCCCACCTGCGGCGCACTCTGACGGCCGGGTTCCCGTCGTCGACCCCGACCAGCCTGGCCACGCTGGGCACCGGCGCTCCCCCCGGGGAGCACGGCATGGTCGGCATCCAGATGGCCGTGCCGGGGGAGGGGCGGCTGCTGAACTGCCTGCGCTGGGCCGCCCCCGGCCCGCCGGTCGACCCGGACGTCTGGCAACCCATGCCGACCGTCTACGAACGCATGGCGGCGGCGGGGGCCGAGCCCGTCTACGTCGCGCCGGCCTCGTTCGACGGCACCGGGCTGACCCGCGCCGTCTACCGGGGCGTGCGTTACCGGGCGGCCGAGAGCCCCGATGAGCGCGTCGAGGCCGTACGGCACGCGCTGCGCGACAGCACGTTCGTCACCGTCTACTACGGCGGGGTCGACAGCGTGGGGCACTTCAGCGGATGGGGCGGCGGCGAGTGGCTCGAACGGCTCGCCGTGGCCGACCGCATGGCCGAGCGCATCGCCGGGACGCTGCCGCCGGGCGCGGTCCTGTACGTCACGGCCGACCACGGCATGATCAACGCCACCGACAAGGTGGACGTGGACCTCCGCCTCGACCTGCGGGAGGGCGTGCTCATGCTGGGCGGCGAGCCCCGGGCCCGCCACGTCTACACCGCTCCCGGCGCGGCCCCCGCGGTGCTGGAGACCTGGCGGGAGGCCCTGCGCGGCCGGGCCTGGGTGGTCACCCGCGAGGAGGCCGTCGCCGCGGGCTGGTTCGGCCGCCGCGTCCGCCGCGAGTGGCTCGGCCGCATCGGCGACGTGGTGGCCGTGCCGTACGGCGGATGCGTGATCGTGGCCTCGGCCGGCGAGCCGGTGGAGGCGTCCATGATCGGCTATCACGGCTCGCTGACCCCCGCGGAGCTGAACGTCCCGTTCATCGAGATCCGTCGCTGACGCACCGAGATCCGCGGCCGGCGCTCGTGCGTGCTCCGTCGTCGGCCGTCCGGGTGGATTCCGCCGCCGGTCGGGTGCCTGCGCGCGCGCCGGCCGTCCGCTCGCCGCCGGCTACCGGGCCGAGCTGATGACCGGGCGCCTGCGCGCGCCGGCCGTCCCCGGTGATCGACAGTCCGAACTGTGCAGTTTTGTGTGTACAGTTCCGACTGTCCTTTTTGGGGGGTGGACCATGAGTGAGGCCGTCTCGGCGACGGCCGCGCAGGCGGCCGGCGACACCTGGGTCGCGGTCGGCCGGCTCGTCCGCAGGCTGAGAGAGCTGGACGCGGAGGGAGACCTCAGCTCCGGCCAGGCCTGCGTCCTGGTACGGCTGGCCAAACACGGCCCCGCGTCGGCCAGTGAGCTGGCCGCGGCCGAGCGGGTCAGGCCGCAGTCCATGGCGGCGATCATCCAGGCGCTCGAACGGGCCGGGCTGGTGGAACGCCACCGCGATCCGGAGGACGGCCGGCGCCGGCTCGTCACGCTGACCGAGGCGGGGCGCGAGCGGCGGCTGGACGACCGCCGGGCGCGTGAGGCGTGGCTGGCGCGGGCGCTGCAGGAACGCTGCACCGAAGCGCAGCTTCAGACGATCATCGAGGCGATGGCGCTGCTGGACGCCGTGGCGCAGTCATGATCGGGACCCAAACACGGCCGGGCCGGGTCACGGCGGTCATGATCGGGGCGCGGTCATGACACGCCTTGCGATCTCCCGGGCCGGGCGACGGTCGGAGCCGGGCGGCTTCGACCGGAGACTGATCGCGCCGATGATCCTCGGCTCGATCCTGAACCCGATCAACTCCTCGATGCTGGCCGTGGCGCTGGTGCCCATCGGCCGCTGGTTTCACGCCTCGCCCGCCGGCACCGCGTGGCTGGTGACGGGGCTGTACCTGGCCACGGCGGTCGGCCAGCCGGTCATCGGGCGGCTGGTGGACATCTTCGGCCCGCGGCCGCTGTACCTGACGGGCACGGCGCTCGTCGGCGCCGCCGGGCTGCTGGGGGTGCTCGCGCCCACCCTCGGCGTACTGATCGTGTCCCGGGTCCTGCTCGGGATCGGCACCTCCGCCGCCTACCCGGCGTCGATGTTCCTGCTGCGCGCCGAGGCCGACCGCACCGGCATGCGAAGTCCCAGCGGCATCCTGGCGGCGTTGTCGATCTCCAACCAGGTCATCGCGGTCATCGGGCCGACCCTGGGCGGCCTGCTCATCGGCGTGGGCGGCTGGCATCTCATCTTCGCCGTCAACGTGCCGCTCTCGGCCGCCTGCCTCGTCCTCGGCGCGCGGCGGCTGCCCCGGCGCGCCACCGCGGCCCGGCGCGGCGAGGGGCTGGACGTGCTCGGCATGGCGCTGTTCGCCGGCGCGCTCACGGCGTTCATGGCGTTCCTGATGAACCCGGCATGGGGGCGCTGGTGGCTGCTGCTGCTCGCCGCGTGCGCCGGGGCCTGCTTCGCCGTACGAGAGCTTCGGGTGCCGCAGCCGTTCCTCGATCTGCGGGTCCTGGGCGGCAACCCGCCGTTGCTGGCCACGTACGGCAGGCAGTGGCTGGCCTACACGACCTCCTACGCCTTCATGTACGGGTTCCCCCAATGGCTGCAGGAGAGCCGGTCGCTCACCCCCTCGGCCGCCGGGCTGCTGCTTTTGCCCATGTCGGCGACGGCCATCGCCGTGACCGCGCTCACCGGCCGCCGCGCCGAGGTGCGGGGCAAGCTCGTCGTGGGCGCGGCGGCGCAGATCGCCGGCTGCGCCGTGCTGCTGACGGCCGGTTCCGGCAGCCCGATGTGGCTGCTGGTGCTGATCGGCGTGTTCGTCGGCGTCTCGCAGGGCCTCAACGGGCTGGCCAACCAGAACGCCCTGTACGCGCAGGCCGACCCGGCCCGGATGGGCTCCTCCTCCGGGCTGCTGCGTACCTTCGGGTATCTCGGCGCGCTGAGCGCCTCGGCCGCCAACGCCGGGTTCTACCGGCAGGGCGCCACCACCGCCGGGCTGCACCACCTGAGCCTGCTCCTGCTGGGCGTCTCGGTGTTGCTCCTGGGCGGCACCCTCGCCGACCGTTCGCTGCGCCGCGTCGGCCGGTCCGCCACGTCCTGATCAACCTGGTCCGGCGGGCGGGGCCCGCTTGGCACAATGGCTGTGGCACCGTACCGACCAGGAGGGTCAATGAGCGAGCGAACCGGGGACCACAGCCCGTTGATCACTCCTGCGGAGCTCGCCGCGCTCGGCGACGCCGCGATCCTCGACGTCCGCTGGCGGCTGGGCGGGCCGCCCGGCGTGGAGGCGTACCGCGAGGGGCACATCCCCGGGGCGGTCTTCTGCGATCTCGACGCCGACCTCGCCGCCCCGCCGGGACCGGCCGGGCGGCATCCGCTGCCCACGCCGGAGGCGTTCCAGGAGGCGATGCGCCGCCTGGGGGTGTCGGGGAACCGGCCGGTGGTGGTCTACGACGACGCCGACTCGACGGCGGCGGCCAGGGCCTGGTGGACGCTGCGCTACTTCGGCCACGGCGACGTGCGCGTGCTCGACGGCGGACTGCGCGCCTGGACGCGCGCCGGGCTCCCGGTGACCACGGAGGAAAGCCCCGTCCCGCCGGGCGACTTCACCGCGCGGCCGGGCGGGATGCCGGTGCTCGACGCCGACCGGGCCGCCGAGCTCGCCGCCGACGGCGTGCTGCTCGACGCCAGGGCGGCCGAGCGCTACCGGGGCGAGGTGGAGCCCGTCGACCCGGTCGCGGGGCACATCCCCGGCGCGGTCAGCGCCCCCACCGGCGAGAACGTCGAGCCGGGCGGGCGGTTCCACACCAGGGAGTTCCTCCGCGAGCGCTTCAACAGCCTCGGGGTGGTCGAGGGCGTGCCCGTCGGCGCGTACTGCGGGTCGGGGGTCACCGCCGCCCACGAGGTGCTCGCGCTGGAGATCGCCGGGCTGCGGGCCGCCCTGTACGTCGGCTCGTGGTCCAACTGGGTGGCCGACCCCAGCAGGCCGGTCGCGACCGGCTGAGCCCGCCCGGCGGGAGCGCGCGGGCGCCGGCTTTCGGCCACAAGTCCGCGCATCCCTGCGGGCCCCGTGACTCGCCGCGGCAGGGGGGTACGGCCGGCGA
>JADGHC010000483.1 GCA_019689655.1 Microbispora sp. | reverse complement strand
GCCCCGGAGCGTGGGCGGCGGCCGTACCGGACGATCTGCGGATCAGAACGACTCCTCCGGCAGCTCCATGAGGTCCTGGCCGGTGGCGGCGAGCACCCGGCGCTCGGCGGCCAGCCGGGGCAGCACGGTCTTGGCGAAGAACGAGGCCGCCCCGACCTTGCCCGTGTAGAACGCCTTGTCCTCCTCCGAGGTGGACAGGGCGTTCAGCGCGACCTCGGCCTGGCGCAGCAGCAGCCAGGCCAGGACCAGGTCGCCCAGCGCCATCAGGAACCGGGTGGTGTTGAGGCCGACCTTGTAGATCTCCTGCGGCGTCTCCATGGAGGCGATCGCCCAGCCGGCCATGGTGTCGGCCATCGCCTTGACCTCGTCGGCCGCCTCGTCGAGCAGGCCGCGCTCGACCTTCAGCCGCCCGTTGCCCGCGTCGGAGGCGGCGAACGCCTTGATCTCGCCGAGCAGCGACCCCAGCGCCGCGCCCTGGTTCTTCAGGATCTTCCGGAAGAACAGGTCCTGGCCCTGGATCGCGGTCGTGCCCTCGTACAGCGAGTCGATCTTCGAGTCGCGGATGTACTGCTCGATCGGGTAGTCCTGCAGGAAGCCCGAGCCGCCGAGCGTCTGCAGCGAGCGGGCCAGCAGCTCGTACGACCGCTCGGAGCCGACGCCCTTGACGATCGGGAGCAGCAGATCGTTGAGCGCCTCGGCGGCCTCGTCGCGGCGGCCCTCGAACTCCGCGATCTGGATCTGGTCCTGAATCGAGGCCGTGTAGATCACCAGCGCCCGCATCGCCTCCGCGTACGACTTCTGCAGCATGAGCTCGCGGCGCACGTCGGGGTGGTGGGTGATCGTGACGCGCGGGGCGGTCTTGTCGGCCGCGCGGGTGAGGTCGGCGCCCTGCACGCGGTTCTTGGCGAACTCCAGCGCGTTGAGGTAGCCGGTGGACAGCGTGGCGATGGCCTTGGCGCCCACCATCATGCGGGCGTGCTCGATCACCATGAACATCTGCCGGATGCCGTCGTGCACGTCGCCGACCAGGTAGCCGATGGCGGGGTGCTTCTCGCCGAGCGTGAGCTCGCAGGTCGTGGAGACCTTCAGGCCCATCTTCTTCTCGACGTTGGTGACGTAGACGCCGTTGCGCTCGCCCAGCTCACCGGTCTCCAGGTTGACCAGGTACTTCGGCACGAGGAACATCGACAGGCCCTTGGTCCCGGGCTTGGCGCCCTCGGGCCGGGCCAGCACGAGGTGGAAGATGTTCTCGGCCATGTCGTGCTCGGCGCCGGTGATGAAGCGCTTGACGCCTTCGATGTGCCAGGTGCCGTCGGGCTGCCGGATGGCCTTCGTACGGCCCGCGCCGACGTCGGAGCCCGCGTCGGGTTCGGTCAGCACCATGGTCGCGGTCCAGCGCCGCTCGACGGCCAGCTCGGCGAACCGCTTCTGCTCGGGGGTGCCGAGGTCGTACAGCAGGCGGGCGAAGGCCGGGCCGCTGGAGAACATCCACACGGCGGGGTTGGCGCCGAGCACCATCTCGGCCATGGCCCACACGAGGCTGCGCGGGGCGGTCGTGCCGCCGAGCTCGGGCTGCAGCTCCAGGCGCCACCACTCGGCGTCCACCCAGGCCTGGAAAGAGCGCTTGAAACTCTCCGGCATGGTCACGCTGTGGGTGGCGGGATCGAAGACGGGCGGGTTGCGGTCGGCGTCCTCGAACGAGTCGGCGATGGGGCCGGTGGCGAGCCGGTGCACCTCGGACAGCACGGTTCGCGCGGTGTCCTCGTCCACCTCGGCGAACGGGCCGGTGCCGAGGATCTCCTTGCGCCCGAACACCTCGAAGAGGTTGAACTCCAGGTCGCGGAGGTTGCTCTTGTAGTGACCCATCTGTGCGCTCCTAGAACCGAACCCGAGGGTAACGTACTGGTCGGTAACTCTAAAGGAATGCTACCCGCCAGTAACCGGTGATATCCATCGTGGGTGCCACAGATGGCACGAAACGGTGACGCGCAACGGGGTAGGGTCACGTCGTCAGAAGGCCGTGATCCGCGGTCTTCCCGGACGAGGTGCCCGCCGTACCCGGCCCAGCGAAGACGGTGGGCGGAAGGACATGGATCAAGTTCTGCAGATCGCCGGCGCCGTCCTCATCCTCGGCGCGTTCCTGCTCTCCCAGCTCAACGTTCTCGGCACCCGCTCGAAGATCTACCTGCTGCTCAACCTCGTCGGCTCCGCGGTGCTCGCGTGGCTCGCGTACGCGGACGACGACTGGGGGTTCCTGCTGCTGGAAGGGGTCTGGGCCCTGGTGTCGGCGGTGAGCCTCATCCGGGAACTGCGGCCGCGCCGGACGGTTACGTAACCTGCTTGACAGCTTTGCTGGTGTCGCGATTGGCTGTGCGTGTGATGGAGATCCAGACCACAACGATCGACTGCGCCCGGCCGTACGAGCTGGCCCAGTGGTGGAGCGAGGCCCTCGGCTGGCCCCTGGTCGACTCGGAGCCGGATGACGAAGAGGTCATGCTGGACCGTCCGGGCGGCCCTCCGCATCTGCTTTTCATCCGGGTGCCCGAGGGCAAGACGGTCAAAAACCGCCTGCACCTCGACGTGGTCCCCACCGGGGACGGCACCCGCGACCAGGAGGTGGAACGGCTGATCGCGCTCGGGGCCAAGCCGTACGAGGACCACCGCACCCCGGACGGTGCCGGATGGGTCACGCTGCTCGACCCCGAGGGCAACGAGTTCTGCGTCTGCCGGAGCGAGGCGGAGCGGCAGGCCTCCGCTTAGCCCCGGGTTTTGGCCGCCGCCGGGCCTCGGCCTCTACTGGGTCTTGGCCCGGCCGCGCATCGAGAACGTGAGGGCGGCGGTGATCAGCAGCACGAGCGCGCCGCCCCACAGCGCGTCCCATGCCGCGCCGAAGACGCCCTCGCGGTCGATCACGAGCTGCACGGGATACATGAGGACCGCCGCTCCGAGGCCCGGATAGAGCGAGAAGCGCCAGGGGTGGCGCAGCGCCCAGAGACGGGCCTGCCGGGTCACCCGGTCGCCGGCGTCCGGCTTGGAGATCGCGCCGATCGCCGCGACGAGGGTGAACACGGTGATCCCGGCGCACAGGGCCCAGGTCAGGTCGGCCGGGCCGGGCAGGATGACGCCCAGGAGGAAGCTCGCGGCCGCGACCGCCCCACCGGACTTCACCGCGGCCCGCCAGGGCGCGCCGCGCAGCGCCGCGCCGGCCAAGGACATCTCGTCCATGCGGGTCAGTTCGTTCATGACTTCAGCGTGCATTCGCGGGTGTTCCCGTGGAATCGGGGAAGTCCCTGAGCCGTCCCTGACGCCGCCCGGTTAGGCTCCCCGGCATGTCGCCGCAGTTCCGTACGGCCCGGCGCGAGGACGTCCCCGTCATCGTGCGCCTGATCAACGAGGATCCGATCACCGCCGCCCGACCGTCCTCGGGAGAGCCGGACTACTACGCCGCCTTCGACGCCGTGGACGCCGACCCCCGCAACGAGCTGATCGTCGTGGAGCTGGACGGCGAGGTGGTCGGGACCATGCAGATCACCTACATCCCCGGGCTGTCCCGGAGGGGCGGCGAGCGCGCGCAGGTGGAGGCGGTGCGGGTGGCGCCGCCGTACCGCAACCGGGGAATCGGCCGGGAGATGATGCGGTGGGCGATCGACCGGGCCCGGCGGCGCGGCTGCGCGCTGGTGCAGCTCACCTCCGACAAGGCCCGTACGGACGCCCACCGCTTCTACGCCTCGCTGGGCTTCACCGCCTCACACGAGGGGTTCAAGCTCATCTTGTGACAAGTGAGTCTCGCGCGTCTTGCGCCGGCGGGTCTTGCGCCAGCGGGGCGACGTCGACGAAGTTGTCGTGATAGATGGCACCCCGGCCCATGTCCGCGTCCCGCTCGGCCACCAGCGCGTTGGGGTTGGCACCGGCCGACAGCTTGGGCCAGTGCCCCTTCGGCGCCGCCACCACTCCCGGTGCCACCCGGTCGCTGACCTCCACGTACGCCGTGAACTCGCCGGAGTCGTTGAAGACCCGGGCGGCCTGGCCGTCCACCAGCCCCCGCGCGGCGGCGTCGGCCGGGTTGACCAGCACCCGCGGGCCCTTCGACCGCCTGCGCAGCTCGGGATTGTTGGCGAACTGCGTGTTCAGGAACGTGTGCGCGGCCGGGGTGATCATGACGAGCGGATGCGGCCGGTCGGCGGGAGCCGTACGGGCCGTGAACGAGGGGACGTAGCCCGCCACCCGCGGCAGCCCGGCGGCCTCGGCCTTCT
This sequence comes from Microbispora sp., assembly GCA_019689655.1. Taxonomy (GTDB): domain Bacteria; phylum Actinomycetota; class Actinomycetes; order Streptosporangiales; family Streptosporangiaceae; genus Microbispora. The sequence goes on along the minus strand of JADGHC010000483.1, from coordinate 577 downwards.
CCGAGGCGAACTCCAGCCGCCCGCTCGGCGTCGGGAAGCCCTCGGTGAACGGCACGAACGGCTCGGCCACCCGCAGGCGCGCCCAGCCCTGCTTGCGGATCTCCTCCACGGAGATGCCCACCTGGGCGAGCGTCTGCTCGGCCAGGTCGAGGTCGCTGTCGTACAGGGACGGGTCGGTCAGGCCCATCAGCCGGGCGAGCCGGCGGAAGGTCTCCGTCGTGGACAGGCACTCGCCCGGCGGCTCGACCGCGGGCTCGTTCCACACCATGTACATGTGCCCGTAGCCGTGGTGCACGTCCAGGTGCTCGATCTGCATCGTCGCGGGCAGCACGTAGTCGGCGTAGTCGACGGTGTCGGTCGGGAACTGCTCCATCACCACCGTGAACAGGTCCTCCCGCGCCAGCGCCGCCCTGATCCGGTTCTGGTCGGAGGTGGAGCCGAGGGGGTTGGCGCCGTAGACCCACAGGCACTTGACCGACCCGTCCTCCAGCCCGTCGGCCAGGCGGGTCATCGTGAGCGTACGCACGGGGTGGGGGAGCAGGTCGTCGCGCGGATCGGGGCCCGTGGGGGCGTAGGC
>JADGHC010000482.1 GCA_019689655.1 Microbispora sp. | reverse complement strand
TCAGCCCCAGGTCCAGCAAGTCACCACGCAGTGGGGAACAATTGACATGATCGGAACCAGGGAACTTTATGCGAGTGCCAACGGCGACCGGTGGCTCCTCGCACGTGATTCCAGCTCCGGGCGGGTGTTCGTGCGGCACGAGCCCAGTGTCGCGTCGGGAGGGCAAAGGGCGGAGTTCGAGATCGGCGATTTCCTGGTCCGAGGCGGCCAGGGACCCGAGCACCAGGCTTTGCTGCGCCTGATCGGGACCCTGGTCGAAGACGGCGCGAGCAACTGAGGCGCGCGCCGCAATACGGCCGCCGGTGACATGGCGCGAGTTGGCCGCGTAGCTGGATTGCGGCAACTAGTACGAGGCGGCGGCACCCTGCGAATGCTCCAGGAAGAAGCGGAGCATCTCGCGTGAGGCATCGGGCCCGCGCGGATCGGTGTAGGAGCCGGCGGGGCTCCCGCCCGACCAGGCATGGCCGCCGCCATGGATGAGCCACTGCTCGAGTACGGTCAGCCCTGCGGCATTGGCGTACACGGTGCGGCTGTAGGCATGCCCGCCCACCACTTGGCCGCGCTGGATCTCGGTCCGGAGCTCGCTGGCCGCCGCGGCGCCCGACTGCGCGATGACCTGGTCGCCATTGCGGGGGTGCACGGTGGTGTCCCGGTCGGCGTGGAAAACGATGGTCGGGATCACCCGCTGCGCCTCAGCGGACTGGAGAGGCGCGGCAGCCGCGCCCTTCCGCATGGCAGCGAAAGCGGAGGGGAGATCGCGTGCCGCCCCGCAGGCCAGGCCGGAATGCACCCCGGCCGCGGCGTAGAGCTCGGGATAGGCCTGCCCCAGGATGGCGGCCGCCGCCCCGCCGGCCGACAGCCCGGCGACGTAGACCCGTTGCGGGTCGACCGCGTGCTCGCGCATGACCTGCCGGGTCATGCCCGCGATCAGCGAGGGCTCCCCCTGGTCGCGCCGCTGGTCGCCCGGGCTGAACCAGTTCCAGCACTTCTGGGCGTTGGCGGAGCTCGGCTGCGCCGGGTAGAGGACGAGGAGGCCATGCTCCTCGGCGAGCGCGTTCATGCGCGTGCCGGTGGCGAAGTCGTCGGGCGACTGGGTGCAGCCGTGCAGCATGACGACCAGCGGCACCGGTCCCCCGCGATGGGTGCTGGGGATGTACAGCTTGTAGGCGCGGCTCCCGGCTTCGGCGGCGAAGGACCCCGCCACGAACCGGGCCCCCTCGGGCATCGGCTCGGGCGTGGTCGCCGGGGCATGCCGTACCAGCCCGTCCAGCCCCTGCCCCAGGGCGTCCTGGCTCACCTGGTCGAGGAAACCGCGCAGGGCCTCCGGCATCTGCGGCAGGGCGGCCTTGCCCATGCCGGCGGCCGACCACGGGCCGGCAGTCGGGGCTGGCTTGGCATCCGACACTTCACCGGTCTCGGGGTGCACGTCGATGATGCGCGGCAACCATGCGGTCGGGGTGCCGACGATGCCATGGGGTGTGGCCGCGGCAGGGCCAGTCGCCGCATTGCCCTGCACGAGACGCTGCAGCAGTGCGGACGCTTCGGCGAGCCGGCCTTCGCGGGTGAGGCGGGTTGCCTCGAGCATGTCCTTCGGGAGAATCGCGTTCATGTCTGATGCTTTCAATGCGCGGAGCCAGGTCAGCCTTCCTCGCAGGGAGGCTCGCTCTGCACTCCGTCGTGGAATGCCGATGGTGGAAACTGTCAGCCGCCGTCCTGCTACTGGGCGGCAGTCAGCGGCGTGCCGTGCGTCCCGGGATGATCAGCGGGTGCGGTCGGCCAGGGCGGCCTTCACCGCGGCGCTGGCCTGGAGTGCGCCCAGGACGGAGACTGAGGCAATCGTGGCCCGGGCCAGTTCAGGCGTGACATCCGCCGCGATGGTGGCAAGGCCCAGCACGCGGATGTGGAGCATCTGCCCGGCCTCTTGCGCCGCCTCGAGGTCCTCGCGGCTGTAGTGCCGCAAGCCGAGGTCCAGGTTTTTCCGTACGACCGACTGCTTGGCCGCATCGGCGTGCCGCTCGATCTGGTTGCGGATGGCGGTGCGGATGAAGTCGGTACGATTGGAGTAGAAGCCGTCCTGCACCAGCAGGTCGATATGGCCGAGGTCGACATAGCCGAGGTTAATGGTGATCTTTTCGGTGTCACCGCCAGCTTTGGGTCGCAGCTCGTGCACGTTGCCTGTCATCCAAGCGCCATCCCTTCACCATCCATGTGGATGGTAAATAGTGAACGGATCTAATGCATTCAAGCCCTCTCACAGAGGGGCGTCCTGCTTCACGGGGGCGGGAAGCGGCAGCGTCGCAGAACGCCCTCACTTTCCACGCCTCCCGTCCATCCCTGCGTGCCGCGACGACGTCGCAATCACGGCCGCACCGCTCACCATCAAGCAGTTCGCCGCTTTGTGGTCCGGACCGAGAGCGTAGCCGGACCGCGGTCGAGATCGCCGGCGGTGGGATGTTTACCGCCCTCACCCGGACTCTGTCGGTGGTCCAGGCCGCGGCGTCGAGCTCGATCCGCCCGTCGAAGCCGACGGTTCCGATACGTGACAGCCGCGGTCGCGAAGGCATTCCGAGGACAGCGCTTGGTCCGCAGCATGCCTGCTGTCATGCTGATTCCTGCACCGATGCGGAGGACGCCGGCGATGGCCCGCAGGACAACGGCTGCTGAACCGAAACGCCTTCCAGGCCGCAAGCCTGGCCCGGACCAGCGCGAAGAGCTGCTGCGCATCTGGGGTCACGTTGATGACGATGGCCGCAAGCTGATCCTGTTCGTCGCCAGGCAGGTGGCGCGCGAGCAGGGTCTGGTGTCGCCGAACACGCCGCTGCTGATGACGGATCGCGTGTTCTGAAGCCCTACGGCACCCGCCGCTTCGTCACCGCCACGGACAGCGTGGCCGGGCCTAGATCGAAGCTGGCCGAGGGCGAGATGTTCCTTGCCATCACCCGGACCGTGTTGTTGGTCCAGGCCGCGGCGTCGAGTTCCATGAAGCGGGTCGAGGAGGCCAGGGACGCATCGGCCAGGTCGCCCTGCCGGCAGCCAGTAATCGTCACATCGAGCAGGCTGGTCGCCCCCGGGGCCAGGTTGGGCAGGTTCAAGGACACCTCCGCGGCGAACTCCCACTGACCCACCGGCAGGGTAGGCGTGCAGCAGAGCAGCGTCGGGGCGTGCTCCGGCAGACCGTAGAGGCGCAGCGCCTCGAGCTCGACTTGGTCGTCGAAGCCGACGATGCCGATCTGCTAGAGTGGTGGTCTCGATGGCATTCCGCGGAGGGCGCTGGCGATGGCTCGCAGGACGACGGTCGCTGAACCGAAGCGCCTTCCAGGCCGCAAGCCTGGCCCGGACCAGCGCGAAGAGCTACTGCGCATCTGGGGCCACGTCGACGATGATGGCCGTAAGCTGATGCTGTTCATCGCACGTGCGGTGGCGCGTGAGCAGGGGCTGGTGCCACCAAATACGCCGCTGCTGATGACGGATCGCGTGTTCTGAAGCGCTACGGCACCCGCCGCTTCGTCACCGCCACCGATAACGTAGCCGGGCTGAGGTCGAAGGTGGCGCTGGGTGAGATGTTCCTTGCCATCACCCGGACCGTGTTGTTGGTCCAGGCTGCGGCATCGAGTTCGATGAAGCGGGTGGAGGAGGCCAGGGCCGCGTCGGCCAGGTCGCCCTGCCGGCAGCCGGTCACTGTCACATCGAGCAGGCTGGTCGCGCCCGGGGCCAGGTTCGGCAGATCCCAGGAGACCTCCGCGACGAATTCCCGCTGGCCCACCGGCAGGGCCGGCGTGCCGCATAGCAACGAAGGCGCCGCCTCTGGCAGGCCGTAGAGCCGCAACGCCTCAAGCTCGATCTGCCCGTCGAAGCCGACGATGCCGATCTGCGCGAAGGCCACCGCCTCCGCCAGCCGCACCGTCATCCGGCGGTTCAGCGAGGCGTCCGCCATCACCGCGCCGCCGGTCCAGGCCTTGGACGGGATGTTCCACTGCATGGTGGTCAGCGAAGCGAGCACGTCGCCAGCGATGTTCTCCCGGATGACCATGCCAGCGTCGAAGCAGCGGACGAACAGCCGCCCGCCATCGGCACCGCCGACCAGCCAGTGGGCGAGCGCGAACTCCTTGGCCGCGCGGGTATCCACCACAAAGGCGAAGCCCTTCTGCGCATCGAGCAGCAGCCCGCGGGAGGTGGCCGCGATGCCGTCCAGGCCGTTGAAGGACAGGGCCGCCAGGCTGGTGGCGGCGGTGGTCGAGGTGGCGACCGCGGCCAGGCCCTCCACCCCGACCTCAGTGGCGCTGTGCCGGAAGGCGGCCGTGCGCAGGTTCGGCACCGCCCCGAGCAGCCGCAGATGGCGCGAGGCCGGGGCACGGTGGCGGTTGAGGACGGCGTTGCCGCAGCGGGTGGCGGTCGCGGTGTAGTCGATCCCAACCTGATAGGTGTTCGCCCAGGCCACCTCATACTCGCAGTCCTGCGCCGCCCCGGTGTGCCGGGCCACAATCGGCGAGCAGGCCTCCATCCGCAGCGCCCGGCCGATGATGGCCGAGCCGTTGGTCTCATTCAGGAAGGGGATCGCCACGTTCGGGTCGAGCTGGCGCAGTTCGAAGTTTGGCGCGTCGAAGACGTGCCGGTTGTGGTTGGTGTAGGCCCCCGGCTCGGCCGAGAGGCGGATGCCGAAGCGGTCGAGCGTGGGGTTGATGCCGGTCGCCACGGCGAAGTGGCCGCCGTAGTAGCGGACCGAGGTGTTCCAGGCGGTCGCGGTGGCACAGCGGATGTCGAGGCCGATGCGGTTGTTGAGGAAGCGGTGCAGGTAGAGCGTGCTGTCCTCGAAGCCGCGGCCGTCCCCGAGGGTCCGCAGGCCGATG
>JADGHC010000481.1 GCA_019689655.1 Microbispora sp. | reverse complement strand
GAGCCCGCCTCGGTCGCCGACCTGCCCGCCGTGGCCCGGCACGCCGACGGGGTGGTGGTCGGGGCGGCCTGGGCCGGCGACCCCGGTCTCGTCCGCGCCGCCGCCCGGCTCGGGCTGCCCGTCCTCATCCAGCGCGGAGCCGGCCGGGACGGGCGCGCGGCGGCCCTGGAGGAGTGGCTGGCCGCGGCGGGCGAGTGCGCGGCCGAGGGCAACGAGGCGGTCGTGCTCTGCGAGAGCGGCGGCCGGGCGGAGCCGGAGGACGCCACGCCCGACCTCGTGCTCATGCGCGCGGCCCGGGAGCGCACCGGCCGCCCGGTGCTCGCCGGGCTGGGCGGCGACGGCGCGCTGGCGGGCGCGGCCGTGGCGGCGGGCGCGGACGGCCTGCTGGTCGGACCCGCCGCGCCGGCCGGGACGGTCGCGGCGGCGCACGAGGCGGCGACGGTCATGGCGGCGCTGGTGCGCCCGGAGAACCCCGCGACCCTCGATGCCGCGCGGGCCGCGATCGACCGGGTGGACGCGGCCCTCGCCACGCTCCTCGAACGCCGGGTCGCGCTGGCCGGGCGGATCCAGAGGCTCAAGCCCGTCGGCGGCTTCCGGGGGCGGGACATGGAGCGCGAGCGCCGGCTCGTCGCGGCCATGGCCCGCCGTGCCCCGAGCCTCGGCGTCGAGCTGCTCACGCCGATCATGAACGCCGTGATCGAGGCCGGGCTGCGCCTGTCGGAGCAGCAGCGGGACGGCGAAGAACGGGGATAGACTCTGGTTCACCTGAGTCCCACTGGTTCGCGATACGGCGTAGGCTCTGGTGTTCGCGGTCCGGTGATGATGGGGGTCTCATGGGTGATTCGTTTGTGCATCTGCACGTCCACACCGAGTACTCGATGCTCGACGGGGCGGCGCGGCTGAAGCAGATGTTCAAACTCGTGGGCGAGCTGGAGATGCCCGCGATCGCGATCACCGACCACGGCAACATGCACGGCGCCTACGACTTCTACAAGCAGGCGACCGGCGCCGGGGTGAAGCCCATCCTCGGCATCGAGGCGTACGTCGCGCCCGAGTCGCGCTTCCAGAAGAAGCCGGTGCTGTGGGGCGAGCCGCACCAGAAGAGCGACGACGTGTCGGCGGGTGGCTACTACACCCACATGACGATCTGGGCGCGGAACAAGACCGGCCTGCACAACCTGATGAAGCTCAGCTCGCGCGCCTACACCGAGGGCTTCGTCCGCAAGTGGGCCCGGATGGACGCCGAGCTCCTCGCCGAGCACGCCGAGGGCCTCATGGCCACCACCGGCTGCCCGTCCGGCGAGGTGCAGACCCGGCTGCGCCTCGGCCAGTACGACGAGGCGCTCAAGGCCGCCGCGAAGTACCAGGAGATCTTCGGGAAGGACAACTACTACCTGGAGATCATGGACCACGGGCTCGACATCGAGCGCCGGGTCCGCGACGGGCTGATCCAGATCAGCCGCGAGCTGGGCATCCCCCCGGTGGTCACCAACGACTCCCACTACACCTACGAGTCGGACGCCGCCGGCCACGACGCGCTCTTGTGCATCCAGACGGGCAAGCAGCTCAGCGACCCCGACCGGTTCCGGTTCGACGGCACCGGCTACTACATCAAGACCGCCGACGAGATGCGCGCCCTCGACTCCTCCGACATCTGGCAGGAGGGGTGCCGCAACACGCTGCTGGTGGCGGAGAAGGTCGATCCCGAGGGCTTCTTCACCCACCACAACCTGATGCCGACCTACCCGATCCCCGAGGGGATGACGGAGGAGGAGTACTTCCGGCAGCAGGTCTGGGAGGGCATGAAGCGCCGCTTCCCGGGCGGCGTCGACGAGGAGCACCGCGCCTGGGTCGAAAACGAGCTGCGCGTCATCATCCAGATGGGCTTCCCGAGCTACTTCCTCGTGGTCGCCGACTTCATCATGTGGGCGAAGAACAACGGCATCCGGGTCGGTCCCGGCCGTGGCTCCGCCGCCGGCTCGCTGGTCGCGTACGCGCTGGGGATCACCGACCTCGACCCGATCCCGCACGGCCTGATCTTCGAGCGGTTCCTCAACCCCGAGCGCGTCTCGATGCCCGACATCGACGTCGACTTCGACGAGCGCAGGCGCGCCGACGTGATCCGCTACGTGACCGAGAAGTGGGGCGCCGACAAGGTCGCCATGATCGCCACGTTCGGCACCATCAAGGCGAAGGCCGCCGTGAAGGACGCCGGCCGCGTCCTCGGTTACCCGTACGCGCTGGGCGACCGCATCTCCAAGGCGTTCCCCCCGGCGGTGATGGGCAAGGACATCCCGCTGTCGGGGATCTTCGACCCCGAGCACCCGCGCTACAACGAGGCGGGCGAGCTGCGCAAGCTGTACGAGGAGGACGTCGACGTCAAGGCGACGATCGACCTCGGGCGCGGCCTGGAGGGCCTGATCCGGCAGACCGGCGTGCACGCCGCCGGCGTCATCATGTCGGCCGAGCCGCTGACCGACCACATCCCGATCATGCGCCGCGACTCCGACGGCGCGATCATCACGCAGTTCGACTACCCGACCTGCGAGGCGCTGGGCCTGCTGAAGATGGACTTCCTGGGCCTGCGCAACCTCACGATCATCGACGACTGCCTGAAGATGATCGAGGCCAACACCGGGAAGAAGATCGAGCTGCTCGAACTCCCGCTGGACGACACCAAGACGTACGAGCTGCTGGCCAAGGGCGACACGCTCGGCATCTTCCAGCTCGACGGCGGCGGCATGCGCACGCTGCTGCGGCTGATGAAGCCCGACAACTTCGAGGACATCTCCGCGGCCCTCGCGCTCTACCGGCCCGGCCCGATGGGCGCCAACTCGCACACCAACTACGCGCTGCGCAAGAACGGCCAGCAGGAGATCACCCCGATCCACCCCGAGCTGGAGGAGCCGCTCAGGGACATCCTCAGCACGACCTACGGCCTGATCGTGTATCAGGAGCAGGTCATGGCCATCGCCCAGAAGGTGGCCAACTACACGCTCGGCGGCGCCGACCTGCTCCGCCGCGCGATGGGCAAGAAGAAGAAGGCCGAGCTGGACAGGCAGTTCGAGTTCTTCGAAAAGGGCATGAAGGAGAACGGATACTCCGACGAGGCCATCAAGGCCCTGTGGGACATCCTGCTGCCGTTCTCCGACTACGCCTTCAATAAGGCCCACACCGCCGGTTACGGCCTGGTGTCGTACTGGACGGCCTACCTCAAGGCCAACTACCCGGCCGAGTACATGGCGGCGCTGCTGACCAGCGTCAAGGACGACAAGGACAAGTCGGCCCTCTACCTCAACGAGTGCCGCCGCATGGGCATCAAGGTGCTCCCGCCGGACGTCAACGACTCCGACTTCGACTTCACCCCGCGCGGCTCCGACATCCGGTTCGGCCTGTCGGCCATCCGCAACGTCGGCGCGAACGTCGTGGACGGGATCATCGCGGCGCGCAAGGAGAAGGGCAGGTTCGCCGACTTCAAGGACTTCCTGCGCAAGGTCCCCGCGAGCGTCTGCAACAAGCGCGTCATCGAGTCGCTGATCAAGTCGGGTGCGTTCGACTCGCTCGGGCACGTGCGCAAGGGCCTGCTGATGGTGCACGAGCAGGCCGTCGACGCGATCATCGACATCAAGAAGAACGAGGCGATCGGCCAGGACTCGCTGTTCGGCGCGATCGACGGCGCCGAGGACCAGACCTTCGACGTGCAGATCCCGCCGGGGGAGTGGGACAAGACGACGCTGCTGCAGTTCGAGCGGGAGATGCTCGGCCTGTACGTCTCCGACCACCCGCTGCTCGGCGTCGAGCACATCCTCGCGGCCGGCGCCGACTGCTCGATCGCGGCCCTTCAGGACGAAAGCCGCCCCGACGGGCAGGTCGTCACGGTCGGCGGCATCCTGTCGGGCCTGCAGCGCAAGGTGACCAAGAAGGGCGACACCTGGGTCCTCACCATGCTGGAGGACCTGGAGGGCTCCATCGAGGTCATGATCTTCCCGTCGACCTACCAGCTCTGCTCGACCGTGCTCGCCGAGGACGCGATCGTCTTCGTCAAGGGCAGGATCGACAAGCGGGAGGACGTCGCGAAGATCATCGCGATGGAGGTGACCGCGCCGGACCTCACCAGCGAGAACGGCGGGCCGCTGGTAGTGAGCATGCCGCTCAACCGCTGCACGCCGCCCGTCGTCGGCCGCCTCAAGGAGGTGCTCACCACTCACCCGGGGACCACGGAGGTCCACCTGCAGGTGCACAACGGTCCGCGTACGACGGTCATGCGGCTGGACGACCGGCTCCGGGTGACTCCCTCGCCCGCCCTCATGGGCGATCTCAAGCAGCTGCTCGGCCCGGCCTGTCTGGCCGGCTGACCGGGCGCCCGGTCGGCGTCGGGGGGGCGACGGCGTCCCCCGGCGCCGCGTCAGCGCCCGGAGCGGCTCTCGGCCGGGTGCCGCGGGCGGCGGCTCCGGTCGCGGTGTTCCTCCGTACGGCGCCGTTCCTCCGTACGGGGCCCGGCCCGGTGCGCCGCCCGCCCGGAGTGCCCGTCGGCGTGGGCGGACCTGCGGCCGCCGGTCGCGTGGATTCCGCTCCGGCGCGCCTTGTCCTGGCGTGTCGTGCCCTGCCGGGCGGTGCTCCGTGCCTTGCCCTGCCGTTTCTCGGCGTGCGGGGCCGTGCTCCGCCGCGTGGTGGTCCGTGTCGTACCGTGCCGTTTCCCGGTGTGCGAGGTCGCGCTCTGCCGGGTGGTCGTCCGCGCCTTGTTCTGCCCGGCGGCGTGCCGGGCCGTGGCCCGATGGCGTGGCACGCCTCGGGCGGCGCGGGCCGACGCCGGGGGAGCGGCCGCGCGGGGGCGGGTGAGACTCGTCCCACCCGGCGGCACACCGGCCGAGCC
>JADGHC010000480.1 GCA_019689655.1 Microbispora sp. | reverse complement strand
CCGGCCCGAGGCGCTACCATCAGGGACACGTCGACAAGCGGCGTGGTCGCCGTCGCCACCTTCACCGCTGGCCCGCAACAGGATGGCATGGCGGTGAGAACTACGCCCCCATCCCCTGGAGCAGCGGGCAAACGGAGGCATCGTCAGGTTGACCTTGCTGACTGGAACGAAGCAGGCCGGCCAAGCTGATGAGATAATGCCCGAGTCCATCGCGAAAGGGGAGACCACTGGCCCGGAGCGAGATTATCGTGAAGCGCTTGGCCGCTCTCGCGGCGGCTACGGCGCCAAGGCTTGCGTGATCGCCGACGGCCACGGGCGCGCCATCGCCTTTGCCCTCGCGCCCAGGCAGGCGCATGAACTACCGCTTGCAGCGGACCTGCTCGGCTGCTTGCCGGACATGCCTGGCTGGGTCGTCGGCGATCGCGACCTCGCCTCCGACGCCTTCCGCGAGCGTATCTGGGACATGGGTGCGCGACCCGCGATCCCGCCCAAGCGCACCGACGCGCCGGTGCCCTGCCCGGACTGGACCTACGCCAACCGGCGCTCGGTCGAGAACCTCTGGGCGCGCCTGAAGGGTTCGGGGCATGCCCCGAACCGCGCCGTCGCCACCCGCTATGAGAAAACCGCCCAATCCTTCCTTGGCGTGCTCTGCCTCGCAGCAACGACGGACTGGATCAAAGTCGGCAAGCTCTAACAGGCCGTAATGATCCTCACAGGAATTGCGTAATACGCAGCCCGCCTCCGGGTCCTTCGTCGAGACCTCGCCCTCGCTGACGGGGGCCGCGCCACCGCCGCCTCGACCAGGGGGGCGTCGATCAGCGTGCCGGCCTTCAGCATCAGGCCCTTCGCGTCGAGTTGGCGGTTCACCTCGACGAAGAGGCGCTCCGCGAGGCCACGCTCCGCGAGCGCGGCGCGGAACCGGCAGAGCGTCGTCTCGTCAGGCGTGCCGTCATCCAGGCTGAAGCCGCAGAAGCGGCGGAAGGACAGCCGGTCGGCCAGCGCCTCTTCGAGGCCCGGGTCGGAGAGCCGGGACCACTGCGCGAGCAGGAGCGCCTTGAACCAAGGCCAGCGGCGGATAGCCGGGCCGGCCGGCCGACGCGCGCAACGGCATGAGCAGGCGCTCGAACGGCGCCCAGTCGATCAGCCCCGCGATGCGCGCCAGCCGCCGGTTCGCGCCCGCCCCCGCCGGCAGCAGCGCCGCCGCGAGGCTGGACTGACCGATGCGTCGCTGCGCCATCGCCACCTCCCCAAACGCCCGACACTCCGGAGCGAATCACCGAGCGGTCGCGTCAGCAAGGCCTTTTGCAGAGGTTTCCCTTAGGGTCGGCGCCGATGCCGGTGCCCTCAATAAGCGTGCAGGTAGTCCTCGAGGCTGTGGTGGCACAGCATCTCGTGCCGCTTGCCACCCTTCTCGCGCAGCCGGACCCAGCGCCGCCGGTTCTGGCTGTAGGCGTCCTCGACCCGCATACCGAGCGCGGCGCCGATCCGGGCGAAGCTGTAGACCATGAGGCCGATCAGCACCCGGTCGCGTAGACCAGCGTGGCTCGTCACATCGCTGCTGTCGAGCAGCAGCCGGGTCTCGGCGGCCTCCAGCACCGGCATCTTGCCCTTCAGGGCACTGCGCCGCGGCCCGCGGACCGAAGCCGTCGGGTTGGTGGAGATGACCTGGCCGGTCACCAGCCAGTCGAACAGGTGGCGCAGCGCGGCCAGGCGCTGCTTCGCCGTCGGCGCCGAGTGCTCCCGGGTCTGCTGCTCGATCCAGGTCGCCACATGCAGCGGCTGCACCGCGGCGACGGAGGCCACGTCGGCCGCCTCGCACCAGGCGAGGAAGTCGGCTGCGGCGTGGGCATAGGCGCGGCGGGTGTGCGGATTGCGGATGCCGGCGGCGAAGAACTCGAGGAAGCGTAGACCAGCGCGCTTGCCAGCGACGGCGACCAGGGCACGGCGCCGAACGGGATCGGGACCAGGTCAGTCAAGGCAGCCAGTCCTCCGCGTTGAACTCGGTGTCGACGTGGATGCTGCGGACCAGGCCGCGCCGATACGACAGCCTGTCCCTGCCGAGGGCAACGAGCCTAATGCGCGTGGCCGGCGCCGTCAGCATGGCCAGGCGATCGACCGGGCGGTCACATACGCCCGCAGCAGATCGTCCCGGGTATCGAGGAAGCCGATGCTCGGCCGGACGGCCGTTGGCTCGAACCGCGGCAGCAGGACTTGGCCGCTGAGCGCGATCTCGGCCCTGGGGTAGCGGAACGGCGCCGGGTGGCGGATTTCGTCATGGAGGGTTAGGGTACCGTACTCCCGGTACGGTGCCGCGTCGTACTTCGGATCGCCGACCGAGAAGATCCACGACAGATCCCAGCCGGTGATGGCCACGGCGTACTGCTCGAAGCGGTTGGCGGGTTGCCGGCGCCGGGCTGGCATCAGTCGGCCGGCCCCCGTTTCCGGGCCAGCCGGGGCGGATCGTCAGACATCATTGTCCCCCTCCCGCAGCAGGCCCTCGAGGTCGCGGCCGCCGTAGAGGATGCGGTCGATGACCACCGCCGTCTCGGTGATATGGAAGGCGATGGTCACCCGCCGCCGGTAGCCCAGGGTACGCAGGCCGGGGCGGATCGCATCGCGCCTTGTGCCCCGCTCCGGGAAGTCGGCGAGGCCGAGGCAATACCGCCGCAAACCCTCGACATAGGCGAGGGCCCGCTCGGGAAGCGAGGCATCGGCGATGGTATCGTAGAGGGTGCGCAGGTCGTGCAGGGCTTCCGGCGCGAAGACGACGCTACGCGCCACGGCGGCCCGCGGTCGGGCGGGCAGCGTGATGCGCCCGCAGCGCCTTGCCGACCTGGTCGGCATCGAGGCCGCGGCCGGGGTCGGCCTGCATAGCGTCGTAGACCGGGGCGACCTCCTCGCGGAGCCAGCGCTCGACCGCGGCGTCGCGCTCCTGCAGCGCTCGCAGACCGGCGCGGACCACTTCGCTGGCCGAGGCATAGCCGCCGCGGGCAACGAGTTCGTCGATGTAGCGGGCCTGGTCGGCCGGTAGGCTGACGGTGCGCTTTTCGATGGTGGCCATGGGCGGATACCTCCTGGGTCTTCGGTATGAATTTATCACACCAGCCCGCGAGGACAAGCCGAGGCGAGCAGACAGCGCAGCGCGGTCTGATGCTGCTTCGCCATGGGCTTCGAGTGCAACGGAGGCCATGTTCGCTGCCTTCGTCCTCGGCAAGGGCGTTAGCCGCCGCCGGACATAGACGCGACGGGTGTGCGGATTGCGGATGCCGGCGGCGAAGAACTCCAGGAGGACAGAGCGGCGCTGCAGCTAGCTGCAGTGATCAGCGTGGAACACCGCACACTTCGCGCTTGGCGATAGATCAAGTCATTGAAGCTGCCCCCTAATTGACCGGTCATGGTCTCCCACTCCCGCAAGGGCTAGGAGTATGACCGTGCGTATGAGTGACACTTCCAAAAAGGTGGAGGTCATCATCTCCGTGCAGAGCCGGCGGCGCTGGAGCGCGGCCGAGAAGATGCGGATGGTGGAGGGTGCAAGGCACTGCCTTGCACCGGGCGCTGGGCGCCTCGATGAGCCTGGTGGCCCGGCGCCATGAGGTGAACCCGAACCAGCTCTTCACCTGGCGCCGGCTCGCCGCCCAGGGCGCCTTCACCGCCGCGGCCGCTGGCGAGGAAGTCGTGCCTGCCTCGGATTACCGGGCCCTGCAGCAGCAAATCCGGGAACTGCATCGCCTGCTCGGCAAGAAGCCCCTCGAGGCCGAGATCCTCAAGGAGGCCCTGCAGCACGCCGATCCGAAAAAAGTTGCTGCTGCGCGGGCCACTGCCGCCGCGGGACGGTTCCCGGTGACGGCGGTCGCTCGGGCCCTCGGGGTCGCCCGCTCCAGCCTGGAGCCGACGGTCCCGGCAAAGCGCGTCGTGGCGGCAGGATGATCGACCCGGCCCAGGCCGCGGTGGTGCGACGGATCTTCGAGCAGTATGCGGCCGGGGTGTCGCCCAGGAAGATTGCCCTGGCGCTGAATGCCGAAAGCATCCCCGGGCCGCGCGGCGGTGGCTGGACCCCGAGCGCGATCAACGGCGACCGGCGCAAGGGCACCGGCGTCCTCAACAACGAACTCTATGTCGGCCGGCAGATCTGGAACCGGCGCCGCTGGCTCAAGGATCCGAGCACCGGCAAGCGGCTGGCCCGGGCGAACGGCGCAGAGGCGGTCGTGGGCACCGAGGTGCCGGAGCTGCGGATTGTCAGCGATGAGCTCTGGGCGGCGGTCAAGGCGCGCCAGGCAATGCTGGATCGACAGGCGGCCTCGGCTGCTGCCGATAGAATCCAGAGCGGGTCGGCACCCGCCCCTTTCTGGTCCAAGCAGCGGCCGAAATACCTGTTCTCCGGGCTGATGCGCTGCGACGAGTGCGGCGGCGGCTTTTCCAAGATCAGCCTGCACCACTTCGGCTGCTCGACGGCACGGAACAAAGGCCCGACCGGCTGCACCAACCTGCTGACCATCCGGCGCGACGTGCTGGAGAAGACGGTGCTGGGGGCCTTACGCGAGCGGCTGATGGACCCGGAGCTGTTCAGGGTCTTCGCCGAGGAGTTCACCGCCGAGTGGAACCGGCTCCAGGCCGAGGCCTCGGCCGGGCTCACCGCCAGGCGCCAGGAGCTGGAGCGCGTGGAGCGGCAACTGGCCAAGCTGGTGGAGTGGCAGGCGGCCCGGGTGCCCCGGTCAGCGCGGTCAAGGCGCGTATGCTGGAGTTGGAAAGCCGCAAGGCGCAGCTGACCGACGAGTTGGCTGGCGCCGCCGCCCCGGCGCCGCGGCTGCACCCCGGCCTGGCCGAGGTCTACCGCGCCCGGCTTGCCGAGCTGATCAAGGCCCTTGAGGCCGATGACGGCGCGGA
>JADGHC010000479.1 GCA_019689655.1 Microbispora sp. | reverse complement strand
CGCGCCATTTGTTTAAACCCCCCCGGCCCCGGCCCGGGGGGCGGCCCGCCCCGCCGCGGGCGCCCGCGGCGAGGAACCCCGCGAGCAGGGCGTCGCCCGCGCCCACGCTGCTGCGCGGCTCCTCGACGGCGCATTCGCCGTACCATACCTGGCCGTCGTCGTGGACCAGCAGCGCGCCGTCGGCGCCGAGACTGGTCAGGACCGACCGCGCGCCCATCGCGCGCAGCTTGCCGATCGCGTCGAGCGCGTCGCCCACACAGGCGATCGGCGTGCCGGTGGCCTCGGCGAGCTCGTCGCGGTTGGGCTTGACCAGCGCCGGGCCCGCGTTCACCGCGGACACCAGGGCGGGGCCGCTGGTGTCGACGGCGAGGTTGATGCCGGCGTCGGCGAACCGGCGGCACAGGTCGGCGTAGACGTCGACGGGGACGCCCGGCGGGAGGCTGCCCGAGGCGACCACCCAGTCGGCGGACCGGGCGGCGTCGAGCACGGCGCCCGCCAGCGTGTCCAGCTCGGCGGGGGTCAGCGCGGTGCCCGGCTCGTTCACCTTGGTGATCGTGCCGTCCGGCTCGGCGATCGCGACGTTGGACCTGGTCGGGCCGGTCACCGGTACGGGGATCATGTCGATGCCCTCGGCCGACAGCAGGTCGACGAGCCGGCGTCCCTCGCTGCCGCCGTACGGGATGACCGCGCACGAGCGGACGTCGTTGGCCAGCAGGGCCCGCGACACGTTCACGCCCTTGCCGCCGGGGTCGAGGTGGGTGGCGGCGGCGCGGATGACCGCGCCGCGGGTGAGCTCGCCGACCTCGATCGTGCGGTCGAGGCTGGGATTGAGGGTCAGCGTGAGGATCATGCCCGGACCACCTCGGGACCCGCGGCGGCGATCGCGGCGGCCTGGTCGGGATCGAGCCCGGTGTCGGTGATCACCACGTCGATCTCGGCGAGCGTCGCGAAGCGCGCCAGGTAGGTGCCGGAGAACTTCGTGTGGTCGGCCAGCAGGACGGCGCGGTCGGCGCAGGCGATCATCGCCCGCTTGATCGCCGCCTCGGCCGGGTCGGGGGTGGTCAGGCCCTTGGCCACCGAGCAGCCGTTGGTGGCCATGAAGGCCACGTCCACATTGAGCTGCGACAACTGCTGGATGGCCCAGTCCTCCACGGTCGCGAGCGTCCGGCCGCGCACCCGGCCGCCCAGCATGAGCACGGTCAGGTTGGGGCGGGTCGCGAGCACCGTGGCCAGCGGTGGCGAGTTCACGACGACGGTGAGCTCGCGGTCCGGCGGCAGCGCCTGCACGAGCCGGCTCGTCGTGGAGCCCGCGTCGATGACCACGGAGCCGTCCTCGGGGAGTTCGGCGAGCGCGGCCTTGGCGATGCGCTCCTTCTCCGCCGTCATCACCTCGTCCCTGGCGGCCAGGGCGGGCTCGAATCCCAGGCGCTCGACCGGGATCGCGCCGCCGTGCACGCGCCGCAGGACGCCCGCGCGCTCCAGTGCGGTCAGGTCGCGACGGATCGTCTCCGTCGTGACGCCGAACCGTTCCGCCAGCGTCACCACGTCGACGCGGCCGGCGTCGCGGGCCGCCCGCAGGATCTCCTGCTGCCGCTCCTCGGCGTACATCGTGTTGGTTCACCGCCGTTTCAATGTTGTTTCGTATGTGTTTATACCCGACTGTGTGGGAGGTCAAGGTGGTGAACGTAACGAAACGGACACCCGTCGGGTGTGAGCAATCTTTTACTCAGGCGTAAAATGTCGGTAGATCCGCTGATTCCTCCCACCTAGCGGGGGGACCCTTCCGGCCTTTTTGATCTTCTTGGGGGAATCGCCATGCGGTTTTCTCTGGATCTGCTCGGCCGTGACATGGCAGTCGATCTCGGTACGGCCAACACGCTCGTGTACGTGCGCGATCGGGGGATCGTGCTCGACGAGCCGTCGGTGGTGGCGGTCGACACCCGCACCGACAAGATCGTCGCGGTGGGCGCCGAGGCGAAGCAGATGATCGGGCGGACGCCGGGGAACATCGTGGCCATCCGCCCCCTCGCCGACGGCGTCATCACCGATCTGGACGTGGCCGAGCGCATGCTCCGCTACTTCATCCAGAAGGTGCACCGGCGGCGCTACCTGACCCAGCCGCGGATGGTGGTGGCCGTGCCGAGCGGCACCACCGCCGTCGAGCAGCGCGCCGTGAAGGAGGCCGGCTACCAGGCCGGGGCGCGGCGCGTCTACATCATCGAAGAGCCCATGGCCGCCGCCATCGGCTCCGGCCTGCCCGTCAACGAGCCCACCGGCAGCATGGTGGTCGACATCGGCGGCGGCACCACCGAGGTCGCCATCATCGCGCTCGGCGGCATCGTCACGGCACGCTCGCTGCGGGTCGGCGGCGACGAACTCGACGAGGCGATCATCGCCCACGTCAAGAAGGAGCACGCCCTGCTGCTGGGGGAGCGGGCGGCCGAGCGCATCAAGATGGAGATCGGCACGGCCTGGGAGCACGAGGAGGAACGCTCGACCGAGATCCGGGGCCGCGACCTGGTGACCGGCCTGCCGCGGACGATGACGCTCAGCTCCGAAGAGGTGCGCGAGGCCCTGGAGGAACCGGTCCACGCCATCGTCGACTCGGTCCAGACCGCGCTGGACCAGTGTCCGCCCGAGCTCGCCGGCGACCTGGTCGGCAACGGCATCATGCTGACCGGGGGCGGCGCCCTGCTGCGCGGGCTCGACCGGCGCCTGGCCGAGGCGACCGGCATGCCCGTCAGGCTCGCGGACAACCCGCTGCACTCGGTGGCGCTCGGCTCGGGCCGCTGCGTCGAGGACTTCGACCGGCTCCAGAACGTGCTGGTGCCCGAACCCCGCCGCTGACCGTCACGCCACGCCTTCCGCGTCAACCCGGTGATGATGCGACGACCGACTCGTTCCCGGCTGCTCGTCGTGCACCTGCTCGTGGCCGCGCTCTTCCTGGTCCTGCTCGGCCGCCTGTGGCAGGTGCAGATCCTCGACGGCGACCGGTACGCCCGGATGGCCGCCGAGAACCACACCCGCCGTACCGTCATCCCCGCCGTACGCGGTGAGATCGTCGACGACCGCGGCCGCCCGCTGGCACGCAACCGGGCGGCCATGCGGGTGACCGTGGACCGCGCCGCGCTGGACCGCCTGCCCGACCGGGGGCGGGCGGTCCTGGACCGCCTGGCGGACCTGCTCGGCCGGCCCCCCGCGGAGATCCGGCGGCGTGCCTGCTCGGTGGGGGCCGGCACGCCGTGCCGGGACGGCCTGCCGTACGAGCCGGTGCCGGTGGCCGACGGGGTGAGCGAGCGGGTGGCGCTGCGCCTCATGGAGCACCGGGACGAGCTGCCGGGGGTGCGGGTCGAGCCGCGGCCGGTGCGGGAGTATCCCGGGGGTACGCTCGCCGCCCACCTGCTGGGCTACCTCGCGCCCGCCCCCTCGGGCGCCGGCCGGGGCGGCGCGGAGGCGGTCGGCCGCGACGGGCTGGAGGCGCAGTACGAGACCGACCTGAGCGGCCGGGCCGGCAGCCGCGAGATCGTCGTGGACAGCGCGGGCAGGGCCGTGCGCACGGTGCGCGAGCAGCCCCCGGTGCCGGGCGCGACGCTGGTCACCAGCATCGACGCCCGGGTGCAGGCGGTGGTCGAGAAGGCGCTCAGGCGGGCCGCCCGGCACGCGGCCGGACGCGGGAGCGAGTCCGGGACGGGGGCGGCGGTCGTCATGGACGCCCGCACCGGGCGCATCGTCGCACTCGCCGGATACCCCGCCTACGACCCCTCGGTGTGGACCGGCGGCATCCGGGAGGCCGACTACAAGCGCCTGACGAGCCCGGCGCACGGGCTTCCGCTGATATCCCGGGCCATCCAGGGACAGTGGCCGCCCGCATCCACCTGGAAGATCGTCTCCACCGCCGCGGCGGCGCGGGCCGGCTACCCGCTGAACGGGCACTACGACTGCTCCGGCTCCTACCGCATCGGCGACCGGTCGTTCCGCAACTACGGCGGCGAGAACCTCGGCGGCATGGACCTCCACCGTGCCCTCGTGGTCTCCTGCGACACGATCTTCTACCGGTTCGCGTACCGGATGTGGCTGAAGGACGAGCACGCCCGGCGGCCCGCCGACCCCATGCAGCGCATGGCCCGCGCCTTCGGCTTCGGCGTCCGCACCGGCGTGGATCTGCCGGGCGAGGCCGCGGGCCGGGTGCCCGACCGCACCTGGAAGCGCGAGACGTGGGAGAACACCAGAAAGCAGATGTGCGCCGACGCGCGGACCGGATACCCCTCGGTGGCGAAGACCGATCCGCGCCGCGCCGCCTACCTCACGGCCATCGCCAAGGAGAACTGCGACCACGGGTACCTGTGGACGGCCGGCGACGCCGCCAACTTCTCGATCGGCCAGGGCGACGTGCTGGTCACCCCGCTCCAGCTGGCCCGCGCGTACGCCGCCCTGGCCAACGGCGGCACGCTGTTCAGCCCCCGGGTGGGCAGGGCGGTGGTCGGCCGGGACGGCCGGGTGCTGCGGGAGATCACCCCGCCGGTGACCGGCCGCCTGCCGGTGCCGGGAAAGACGCTGGCCTACATCCGCCGCGCCCTGGCCGACGTGCCGCGGCACGGCACGGCCGCCCCGGCGTTCGCCGGGTTCCCGCTCGACAAGGTGCCGGTGGCGGGCAAGACCGGCACCGCGGAGGCGTACGGCGCCGCCGACACCTCCTGGTTCGCGTCGTTCGCCCCGGCGGACCACCCGCGCCTCGTGGTGGTCGTGGTGGTGTCGGAGGGCGGCACCGGGGCCGAGGCGGCGGCTCCCGCCGCACGCGAGATCTGGTCCGGCATCTACGGCCTCGACGGCAGGCGGGCCGCGCTGCCGGGCGGCCCGCCCCCCCCCCCGCGGCCCACCCCCCCCCCGGGGGGTGG
>JADGHC010000478.1 GCA_019689655.1 Microbispora sp. | reverse complement strand
AGCTGGTCCTGACCACCCGGCAGAGCTTCACCATCCCGCTGCGGGTGATGGTCGCCCTCAACCTGAGCCAGCGCATCGCCGGCCAGTCGGTCTGGCTCGGCCCTCCATCCCGGCCCGGCCGGAGAGCGGGCCGGCCAATGACGATCCGGCCGTGCTGATCGACGCCATGGCCGAGGCGCTCGCGGCCCGCTCCATGCCCGGCTACCGGCCGCAGGGCAGTGGCCGGCACGCCGAGTTCCTGGGATGGCGACCCTCCGACATGGTCGGCGAGCTGCTCCGCGCCCGCGGCGAGCGGAACGTGCCGCGCAACCCGACCCTGCTGGCCGAGCGCGCCTTCCACACCACCTCTGACTTCCCGCTGCTGCTCTCGGCCGCAGCCAACAAGATGCTGCTCGCGGCCTACGCGCCGGCGGCGCCCAGCTACCGGCAGATCTTCCTGCGGCGCGACTTCCGCGACTTCAAGCCGCACCGGCACCTCCGGGTCGGCGACTTCCCGACCCTGCTGCCGCTGCTGGAGAACGGCGAGATCCAGGCCGGGACCATGTCCGAGAGCCAGGAGATCGTCCTGCTGCAGACCTTCGCCCGCCGGATCCGGGTCACCCGGCCCATGCTGGTGAACGACGACCTCGGCGCCTTCACCGACTTCGCCAGCATGATCGGCCGGCGCGTCGCCGACTTCGAAAACGCCACCGCCTATGGGCTGCTCAACAGCGCCAATGGCGATGGCCCGACGCTCACCACCGGCAACGCCGCGGTGTTCGGCACCGGTGCGGCGCGGGCCAACAAGGCCTCGGCCGGCACCGCGCTCGACCTGCCGAACCTGGCGGCTGGCCGCGCCGCGATCATGAAGCAGAAGACCCTGGACGGCCTGCCGATCGCGGTCGGCTCCTCCATGCGCCTGCTGGTCGGGCCGAACCAGGAGCTCGCGGCCCGGCAGCTCACGATCAGCGTCGCTGCCAACCAGACCGGCAACGTCAACATCTTCGCCGGTTTCGTGCAGCCGCTGGTCGAGCCGCTGATCCCCTCCAACCGCTGGTACCTGTTCTCCGATCCGGTCAGCGCGCCGGTCTATGTCTACGGCTACCTGAACGGCGCCGAGGGGCCGCAGGTCACCACCGGGCCCGTCTCCGGCGTCGATGGTGTCGAGGTCAGCGTGATCTTCGACTTCGGCGTCGGCGCCATCGACTGGCGCGGCGCCTGGTTCAACCCGGGCACCTGAGCCACCGCGCCCCCTTCGCCGCCGTCAGATCCGGGTGGTGGCGAAGGGGTTGTGCACGGTGACGCCGCGCCAGGTGAAGCCGTTCTGCAGGTCCTCCGACAGCAGCATCCGGCACTCTGCCTGCGCGGCGGCGGCCAGCATCACCGAGTCCCAGAAGGCAAGGCGGTGTGTGGTCGCTACCTCCATCGCCTCGACCACCACCGCCGGCGTCGTGCCGATCACCGGGTAGCTGTCGGACCAGCCGAGCACGGCGCTGCGGGCCTCGGCGGCACCGCGCCGAGCCTTCCGGGTCAGCACCACGAACAGTTCACCGAGGGCCTGGGCGGGGATCACGACCTCCTCGCCGGCGAAGCCCCGCAGGATGTCGAGCGCGGTGCTCCGGCGCTCCTCGCCGTTCACCCCTTCGGCGTAGGCGAGGACATTGGTGTCGAGCGCGAGCCGCATCTCAGCGCTCGTAGAGCTCGTCGCGGGTCCAGCGCCCGACATCGATCACGGGCTGGGCGGCGAGCCGCGCCAGCAGAGCCGCGCGCGCCTCCTCTCGCCGCGCCTCGGCGGCGCTGCAGGGCATCAGCTTGGCGACCGGCTTGCCGTGCGAGGTGACGACGAAGGTCCGGCCCTCCTCGCGCACCTCGCGCAGCAGGCGGGAGAAGGACCGATTGGCCTCGGCAGCGGAAATGGCTTCGTCCATGCGGTGATAATAGTGAAATGCACTACTTTCCGCAACCGCCGCCTCGGCGCGGCTGCGGCGGTCCCGCTCACCATCGCAGGAGCATCCCATGCGCAACTACGTCCAGCCAGGCGACAGCGTGGCCGTCTCTGTCCCCTATTCGGGCGGGGTCACCGCCGGCCAGGGTGTCCTGGTCGGTGCCCTGTTCGGCGTCGCCGCGGTGGACGGCGCCCAGAACGCCACGATCGAGGTGCAGACCAAGGGGGTCTTCGACCTCACCAAGGAGCCCGCGCTGGCCATCACCGCCGGCGCCCGGGTGTTCTGGGACAACACCAATCGCCGCATCACCGCGACGGCGACGGGCAACTTCCAGGTCGGCCTCGCCACCCAGGCCGCGCTCGCCGCCGACGCGACCGTCCGGGTGGTGCTGCTGCGCGTGCCGGCGAGCGGCGCATGACCATCGTGGATCCCAAGGCCACCCGCGGCTACCGCAACCGCAACCCAGGCAACATCGAGCACGTCCCGACCAACAAGTGGCAGGGCCTGGCCGAGCCGGCCTCGGACGGGCGCTTCTGCCGCTTCGTCGGCCACGAGTACGGCCTGCGCGCCCTGGCCGTGCTGCTCATCACCTACCAGGATCGCCACGGGCTGCGGACGCTGCGCGACATCATAGCCCGCTGGGCACCGCCGGCCGAGAACGACATCGTCGCCTACCTCGCCGCGGTGGCCCGCCGCATGGGGGGCGGGCCGGACGACCCGCTCGACCTGCACCGGCACGACCATCTCCGGCCGCTGGTGGAGGCCATCGTCGCGCATGAATGCGCCGGGCTGGCCTATCCGGCTGCGGTGCTGGACCGGGCTCTGACCCTGGCCGGCGTGCCGCCGGCGCCGCCGCGGACGCTGGCGCAGGTGGCCGCCGCCACCGACACCGGCCGCGGCGCGCTGCTGGTCGGCGCCGCCGGTGTCGCCACCGCCCTGGCGCAAGCCGCCCCAGCCATTCAGGCGCTCGGTGATCTCGCACCGGTGGTCGCCATCGCCGTCGTCCTCGCCGCGGTGGCGGGCGTGCTCGCCTGGCGCCTGGGCCGGCCGGCATGAGCGCCTTCGCCGCGGCCCTGGGCGTCCTGGCGGCGGATCCGAATCTCGGGACCGACGCCATCTTCCGCGCCGGCGGCACCGGGCCGGAGATCGCGCTCCGGGTCCTCCGCTCCAGCCCGGACCGACTCACGGATGCCTTCGGCACCACCCTGGTGCAGGCCACCGACGTCCTCACCGTCGCCATCGCCGCGCTGCCTTCGATAGAGGCGGGCGACACCTTTGCCCTCGGGGCCGAGGTGCTGACCGTCCAGCACGCCGAGCGGGATGCCGCCGGGGTCGCCTGGCGCGCCCTCTGCCAGCGGTAGGAGAGAGCCATGATCGACCCCGAGCGCATTGGCAGCATCGTCGGCGAGGCATTGCTCGCCGGCGCCCTGGGCGCGCTCGGAGCGATGGCGCGCTTCTCGACCAGCGACCGGCCGCTGCTGACCCGGGCCTATCTGCTGCATGCCCTGGCGGGCGGCAGCCTCGGCACCGGGGCCTGGCTGATCGCCCATGCCCTCGATCTTGATGGCTGGTGGCTGTTCGCCGTGGCGTGGCTCGCTGGCACCCTCGGCTATGCCGCCCTGCACGACCTGCTGCTGCGGGTGCTGAACCGCCGCCTGGGCGGGCCGTAACGGGTGCGCCTCTCGGCCGCCATCGGCGACCTCCGGCAGGCCCTGGCGGCCGAGGTCCGTGCCGGCGAGAGGGCGGCCACAGGGGCCGTGCGCGAGGGCACCGAGGCGCTGAAGCGCGAGCTGCGCGGCCAGGTGCTCGCGGCCTTTGGGGGCAAGGGGAGGGGCATCGCCAATGCCTGGCGCAGCCAGGTCTTTCCCCGCTCGGGCGTCAGCCTCCGTGCCGCCGGCCTGGTCTGGACCAAGGTGCCGAACGTGATCGACGCCTTCGAGCGCGGGGCGCTGATCCGACCGAAGGGCGGCCGGCGCTTCCTCGCCATCCCGACCGGCTTCAACGCCGCCCGCGGCTGGCGCGGGCGCGGTGACAAGGGGCTGCGGGTCACGCCGGCGCAGATGGTCGCCTCCGGCCAGGGCTTCCTGCGGCCCTTCCGCTCCGGCCGCGGCTTCGTCTGGTGCCTGCCCCTGCGCCAGGGCGAGCCGACCGGCCGACGGCGCCGCACCCGGCTGATCGCCGGCGGGCTGACCGAGGTTGGCACCGCCAACCGCAAGGGCCGCGAGGCCTGGGCCCGCGGCCTCTTGGAGCAGGGGATGGTGCCGATGTTCCTGCTGCTGCCGCAGGTTCAGCTGGCCAAGCGCCTCGACGTGAAAGGCGCGGCGGAGCGGGCCGGCGCCCGGGTGCCGCGGAGCTTCGTGGCATTGTGGGAAGCCGAAGCGGGCCGAGCAGCATGAGCGCCCGGGAGACCGCCATCGCCGCGCTGCACGCCCTGCTGCAGGCCGGCCTCGCCGCCCGCGCCCCGGCACCGCTGGTGCTGCGCAACGAGACCGTGCCGCAGCGCCTGCCGCCGGGCGGGCTGGTGGTGCTGCGCGACGGCGAGACGGCAGAGGAGACGCCGCTCCTCTCGCCCCTGGCCTGGGCGGTCGAGCATCGGGCCGAGGTCGAGGTCACCGTCCCCGGCGCCACCCCGGCCGCCCGCGCCGCCCTGCTGGACGCGCTGCTGGCCGCCATTGCCGCCGCGATCACCGCCGACCGTACCCTGGGCGGCGCGGTGGAATGGGTGCAGCCCGGTAGCCCCGGCTTCGAGGACGTCGAGCTCGAGGGCGCCGCCGCGGCCCGGGCCGCCCTGGTTCCCGTGACCCTCTGGTTCACCGCGGCGGGCTCGCCGCTGTCCTGATGGAGATACCCCACCATGGCCCGCGCCATCGGCGCCAACACGCGCCTGCTCATGCTGCCGGAGACGACCTACGGCACCGCCCCCACCGGCAACTTCCGGCGGCTACCCTTCCTCTCCTGCGACCTCGGCGCCGAGCAGCC
>JADGHC010000026.1 GCA_019689655.1 Microbispora sp. | reverse complement strand
GCCCTGGCGGCGTCCCATGCGGCGGCGATGGCGGCGGCCCCGGCGGCGTCCCAGGCGGCGTCCATGGCGGCGGCCCTGGCGGCGTCCCATGCGGCGGCGGCGTCCCAGGCGGCGGCAGCGTCCCAGGCGGCGGCCCTGGCGGCGTCCCATGCGGCGTCCATGGCGGCGGCCCCGGCGGCGTCCCAGGCGGCGTCCATGGCGGCGGCCCTGGCGGCGTCCCATGCGGCGGCGGCGTCCCAGGCGGTGGCCCAGGCGGCGGCGGCATCGCGCCGCGCCGCCTCGATGGCGGGCCGGATGCCCGGCACCTGCGCCATGGCGGTGATCTCTGGCAGGCTCGCCAGCGCCTCGGCATGCGCGGTCAGCCCGGCCAGCCGCAGCCATGCTGGCGCATACTCGCGCACCAGCCAGTCCGCCGCCATCAGGGCACGGCGCTGTTCCAGCGCCGGGTTGCGCGTGCCGACCAGCAGCGGCACCAGCGGGCGCAGCAGCGTGTCGCGCTCGTCATCCGGCAGCGCGTCGTTCCAGGCGCGGACGAAAGAACCGATGACGGGGCAGACGCATTCCGGGTGGTCGGTGTGCGGCTCGCCTGCGAGCCACGCGGCCGCTTCCATGGCGCAGTAGGCGCCCTCTCCGGGGCGGTGCGCCCCGCGCGCGAGAGGCGGCAGGGTGGCGAGACGGTCGAGGTAGGCGGTGGGCTGCATGGAGTGACGGCCTCCCGGTGGGGTGTCTGGTGGCAAAATGCCACAATTCAGGAGGCTGTCAATGGCAAAATGCCACGACACATCTATGGCAAAATGGCGCGCGGGCCGCCTTTCCGCACGCTCGCTCTGCTGGGGGGGGGCCTGCAGGAGCAGAGAGGAAGGGGCGTGGGTTACGAAGATTCCGGCTTCCCGCCGCCGGAAGGCGACATATGATCTGGAATCGTATTCAAAGTGGGAGGATGCGGTATGACGATATCCCCAAGATCAGGCCGGGTAAGAGAATTTGGGCCTAGATGTTAGCGGAATGTTCCTATAGAAGAGAGGGCGCGGCGGGCGACGCGCGGCGAAGGGGGAGCGAAATGGCTAGATCAGGCGATGTGGCTTCGAGGAGACATTCCGGCGCCGCGGGGTGTCGGTAGCGGCCATCCGCCATGACCAAGCCTAAGCCGCGGGGGGTTGTGTCCTGGGCTGAGGAGATTTGCCGTCGCCCTGGTCCCTGCCCATGTCCCGATCCGTGTAGTCACGCGGGAGCACCAGCTCTGGGTGCCGAGCAGCGAGCGTCAGCGCCAACTCATGGTCGGTCTGGGCGATTAGCAGCCCGCGCAGCAAGAAGTCAGTGGACACCCGGAATCGATTGGCGATCTCGATTACATTGAAGATGCTGGGCGCCCGGTCGCCGGTCTCGATCTTCGCCAGGGTCGAGGGGTCCATGCCGAGCAGGCGAGCGGCCTCTGATCGGTTGGGGATGAGGAGTTCCCGCACCCACCGGATCCTCTGACCAACGCCCGCTTGAATGAGGGTGACGCCCTCCGGCCTCGCCTGTCTGGACATGCTGTCACAATTGCTGTGAGGCGGCTCGGCCGCCATTGGCAAATATCGGCTTGACGTTGTGGCAAATTGCCACGATTATCAGGCCGCCATGGACGTTGCAGAGATCATCAAGGCGTGCGGCGGGGATGGTGCGGTGGCCGCGCGCGTCGGCACCCACCCGAACACCGTCACGCACTGGCGCCGCCGGGGCAGCATCCCGCCGGAGCATTGGGCGGCGATCGTCGCTCTTGGGCAGCGGGCCGGCATCACGCTGGAGCATCTGGCGTCCATTCGGGCTGGCCGTAAGCGTGTGAAGCGGGCCGTCCCCGCCGAGGCGAGGGCCTGATGCGGCCCTCACAGATCACCCCCGCTGATCTGCCTGCTGGTCTCGAAACCGCAGGCTTCGCAGCGGAATGCCCGCAGCTTCACGCCGAGGTCGCCGAACATCGGGTCCGGCGTCTCGGCCAGCAAGCGCAGCGCGGGCGCGTGGCATTTCGGGCAGGCATCGGCGGCGGGCCGCGCCGCCTCCAGCGCCGCGATGCGCCGCTCCAGAGCTTCGACGCGCCCCGGCAACTCCTTCAGCCGCTTCCAGAGCGGAACCTGCTCCAGGAGCTTCACTATGTCTGAGAGCGAGATCATCTCCGGCGTCCTCCATCGCTGGGTGCCGGACGAGCATGGAATCGCCCGTGCTGATCTTGCAATAAGCCAGGTCGAAGTTCGCTGGCATCAGGGTGAGTGCGTCCTGACGGTTCGGCCGGCCAGCGGCGCGCCATTCTCCGCAGTGCTGCCCCAGGAAATCGCGGCTCATCTGGCGCGGCTCCTCACACCACCTGCCGCAGCTTCAGAGGCCGCCTGATGCGCACACTGATCGGACGCATCCTGCTGTGGTTCATCCGCCCGATCGAGGAGGCCGAGGCCGAGCGGCGCTTGCGGCAGTGCGAAGAGATTTTCGCGTCTCTTCTAGGTGCGAGTGCGCAATCCGCGCGGCGAGCCCCAGAAACCCGCCCTGGCCCTGCATCTCCTCCAGCTTCAACTGGCACTGGTCGATGATGGCGTCGGTCTCGGCCTCGGGCAGCAGGCCCCGCAACACGAGCGAAGAGAGCGTTGCCTGCATCAGCAGCGTGGCGGCGAGGCTCGCGCCGAAGCTCATCGGGTCCGGGCTCGGTCGGTCGTTCATCGAATCCTCCATGGGGTCTGCGCGGCCCCCCATGGTGGC
This sequence comes from Microbispora sp., assembly GCA_019689655.1. Lineage (GTDB taxonomy): Bacteria > Actinomycetota > Actinomycetes > Streptosporangiales > Streptosporangiaceae > Microbispora. The sequence goes on along the minus strand of JADGHC010000026.1, from coordinate 20,457 downwards.
CCACGGCGGGTCGGATTCGCAACGAGTCCGGCCCGCCGCTGCGGGAGGCGTGGCCTGATGCGCTCACCAGCACATCACCACCAGCGCCAGGCCGCCCGCGGCGTATGCGGCCAGCACGGCGCCGAGCAGCAGGAACCAGTCCAGATGAATGCGGCGGCGAGGGTGCCAGCCCCCGCCGCCTGTGTGCGCCTCCGTCTCTCCAGTTGGTCCGTCCGTGTGCATGGGATGGACCATAATGGGAGGATGATGTGACCTGTTTGGGTATCTCGCCCGAGAATGTGGGCGCGCGGTTGGCGCGCCTGCTGCTGGACGAGGCAACGGAAATCGTCGTCGCCGCCGTGGAGCGTCACCGCCGGAAGGGGCTGGCGGCGGCCTACTACGAGGCAGCGCGAGAGCTGGGCATCACGGAGCGCCGGGTGCGCCAGTACTGGCACCGAGAGGTCAGCCCGACCGCGGTTGCCGCGTGGGAAATCGAGGCATTCCGAGCCGCACGCCAGGCGGCGCTGCGGCGAGAGATGGCAGAAGCCGAGCATCGCCTAGCGATGCTGCGCGCCATGATGGGGGGGCAGGGGATTGCAGCGGACGATAAACCGGGTGCTCGCGCACGTCGGGCTGCGCGTGGTGTTTCTCCTGGCATGGCTGCGGCGTAGGAGCCACGCGCAGGTGGAGGCCGTCACTGCCCTTGAGTTGCGCGTCCAGGCGTGGACCACACGCTGCTGGATGCGCGCCCGTGGGCAGGTGATCCGGACCAATGAGGTCGAGCAGTGGGAGCGTGCGCGCCAAGAGCGCGTCGCCAAGACCATCCGCGGGGAGGCGTAAGCCATGCGCGACACCCTCAACCTCCTCGATTGGGTCAAGGCAGCAACGCGCGGCGACACCATCGAGTATTATCGCGGCAATCTGGCCCAGGCACGCCACGAGCGCGCCGTCCTGATTGACAAGAACAAGCCCGTACCGGCCGATCTCGACGCCTCCTGCGCTCGGGCCGACGATGCGTGGACGCTGCACGAACGCGGCGCAGCACATCTCGTCCAGCGTCGGATTGGGGCGAACGAGTTCTCCTATCTGGCGGTGCGGCGATGACCCCCGGCGCCATCCTCTGCATCGTCGCGCAGATCGTCGCCGGCGCATTCGTGCCGGTGTTCGTGCCGGGGGAGACGCCATGACTCTCCTCCTCCACTCTCTCCTGCTGCTAGCCGTCGTCGTCTGCGGCTGCGGGCTCTGGCGGCTCGCGCGGGGCGATGATGCGGAATGGGACTCGTAATGCGGCGCGAGGTGATCGGCAACGCGGTGCTCATCTTGGGAGATAGCCGGGAGGCGCTGCAGGAGTTCGCCGACTGCGCCGCCATCCTGACCGATCCGCCATTCGGCATCGCCTACTGCTCCGGCCATCGCACTGATGCCCTGTGGGACGGCGATGAAATTCAAGGCGACGGTGACACCGCAGTCCGCGATGCCGTCCTGTCGGGCCTGCCGGACGTGCCCAAGCTGGTGTTCGGATCGTGGAAGGCAAGCCGCCCCACAGGGACGCGCGCCGTTCTGGTGTGGGACAAGGGACCGGCGCTCGGCATGGGCGCCCTGGACATTCCGTGGAAGCCCAGCGCCGAGGAAATCTATGTCATCGGCCGAGGCTTCGTCGGCGCTCGGGATGAAGGCGCGGTGATTTACCACCCGCCCGTGCAGTCCATGGCGAAGAACGGCCGGCTTCACCCGAACGAGAAGCCGGTTGGGCTTCTGCAGAAGCTGATGCGGAAGCTGCCGGACGGCCCGATTGGCGATCCGTTCATGGGCTCGGCCAGTACGGGTGAGGCCGCGGTTCGCGCCGGGCGGCGGTTCATCGGCTGCGAGGTGGTGCCCCGCTATTTCGACATAGCCTGCCGCCGCATCGAGGAAGCCCAGCGCCAGGCAGACCTGTTCATCGGGAGGAGCGCAGCATGACCACCTCCCACGAGATGCGCGCGGCTCCCCAGCAGCGCGCGGTGGCGGCCATCGAGACACCGGCCGGGCGTTTCCTCCCGACAGCCGCCGCGTTCCCGGCCGGGACGACGCATGGCGCGGCGGCCAACTCCCCGCCGGGGGCGACGCAACCGCTCCCGGCGGGATTTTCCAGGGAGGGGCAGCCCTGGACTGACGAGGAAGTGGAGCGCGTCCGCGAGATGCGCCGAGAGGGCTGGACCATCGCCACCGTCGCTGGCGCGATGGGACGGAGCGTGTGCAGCATCAAGGCACTTCTGGCGCAACTGGCGCATAATAGGCGCCGCGTCGCGCGGGGTCGCGCAATACCGCCCTACCGCCAGAAAATCGAAACGATCCGCGACTTGGCCGGCGCTGGCCTTACCGACGCAGCCATTGCCAGTCAGGTCGGCATCTCGGCGGATATGGTGCGCTACGCACGCAAGAAGGCCGGTATCCCAGCCGGCGCGCCACGGGCAGGCTGGGCGTCACGGGCGAAGATTATGGCGGAGGACGCGCGCCAGATGGTGCCCTGCCTTGGGCCAATCTGCCGGGGCGCGAGGAACTTCCTGAGCGATGACCCGAAGCGCCATCGCATCTGCCCTAACTGCCAAGACGAGATTGCGAGGCTGGGATGATGCGCGCCATCGCTCTCCCCGTGCTGCGCTGCGATTGGTGCGGCGATGAATACGTGGTGTGGCTCGATCTCGCGCGCCGCTGCCCGGTCTGCGCCAGGCACGGCGCCGTTGCCGCAGAGCGGCGCCGCGAGGCCAACCGCGAATACTGGCGGGAGTGGTCGGCGCGCAAGAGCGAGGAGCGCGGGGTATGATCCTCGCTCTCGATCCAGGACAGCGCACCGGCTGGGCATGGTCCAATGGCGACTGCGGCACGCTGGACCTGTCGCATTGCCGCGACCTCGGCGAGACGGCGGCGCAGTTCCATGCGTGGCTGGCCGATGCCCTCTGGTGCCGCCGGCCGGAGCTGCTGCTGGTGGAGCGGCCCTTCGGCCGCGGCGCCTTCACCGCGGATCTGCCGCTGGTCCTCTGCGGCGTCGCGCACATGGTCGCGCACAGCTACGGCGTGCCCCGCCGGGAGTTGACCGCCAGCGCCATCAAGAAGGCCGTCACCGGCAACGGCAGGGCGAAGAAGGCCGCGGTGATCGTCGGGGTCCGGCTGGACGGCTGGGCGCCTGACACTGACCACGCGGCCGATGCGGCGGCGCTGCTGATGGCCTGGCGCGCGAAGCAGGTGGCGGAGACCGCGCCCCGGAGGGCAGCATGAGCGACGAAGCCATCGCCCTCTCCGAGGCGCAGCTCCGCGCTGAACTGGCCCGCCAGGTCGAGATGGCCGGCGGGCAAGCCCGGTGGGCGGCGCGCCACGCCGTCACCCGGTCCCAGGTCTGCCAGGCGCTGAACGGCAGCCGCGGCATCAGCCAGGGCATCCTCAATGCCATGGGGCTGATGCGGGTGGACCGCTACGTCCCGGCCAAGCGGAGGAACGAGCCATGGCCCTCAGCATAGTTCGCATGGCTGCGAACAACCTCCGCTGCGACGTGCCCGGCTGCCCGGACGAGATCGCGGTCCGCGTCGGTTGTGAGCAGAGATGCTTCCGCCACGCGCTGGAGCGAGCGAACGAAATCCGGCGGGCGCGGGGCCTGCCGCCCGTGACGATCGACAAGGAAGGAAGGCCGCATGTCTGCCACTGAGACTGCCGAGGCCGAAGTCGGCGGCATCGCCGCGGATCGGCTGCGCTCCATCGTCGAGCGGATCGAGAGGCTGGAGGAGGAGCGCAAGGGCCTCGCGAACGAAATCAAGGACATCTACGCCGAAGCCAAGAGCGCCGGCTTCGACGTGAAGGTGCTGCGGCAGATCATCGCCATCCGCAAGCGAGAGCCGGCGGAGGTCGAAGAAGAGGAGACGCTTCTCGACCTCTATCGGCGCGCTCTCGGGATGTAGCTGGAAGCCGGCGCGCGATGGCCATCAAGCACCCCCTGGATCCGCCTGTGCAATGGGCCGCGGCCGCCACCTGCGGCAAGCTGGTGGCGCAGGGTATCCTGTCGGTCGAGGACATCGTTCCAAAGCTTCTGGAGGCGGCCATCCGCGCTGGCTATCGGGGGGACCGCTCGGGGCTGCAAACGCGCCTCTCATGGCATGTGCGCGACAATGCAGACCATTGGAGCCGCGAGCGCGACCGGGTGGAGTTCTTAATCCGCCGCGGCATCGCGCCGCTGCTCGCCGAATGGGCCGAACCCATCCAGATTCTCCGGGCAGCCCATGCAATCAACGAGAAGCATCAGGAACCACTCCTCCGGCGCGAGGTGAAGGACCTCGTGGCAGCAGAGATGGCGGCCCGCCTACGGGCCAGGGTCGGGAGGCGCCGCCGTGTCGGATAGTGTGTTCGAGGCATGGGCGCGGCTGCGCCCGCAAGTGGCCGGGCTGCATGTGGTGAGCGACAACGCTAAGCCCCTCCTCATCCGCCCAGCCAGTCTGCGTGATCCGAGCAAGATCCCGCCACGGCAATGGCTCTACGGCACCATCTTAGTGCGGCGCTACATCACTGTGCTGGTGGCGCCCGGCGGCGTAGGCAAGACCGCCTGGAGCATCGCCGTTGGCGCCTCCCTGGCCGCAGGCAAGGGCCTGATCGGGGATTGGGTGCATAGCAGGGTCAACGTCCTCTTCTGCTCCCTGGAGGACCCGGAGGACGAGTTCGACCGGCGCATCGCGGCCTGCATGATCAAGCACCGACTTGATGACGAGGACCTGAAGGGGCGCGTCTTTACCATCAACGGCCGCGACCGGCGGCTCACGATTGCGGCGCTGGATGCCGATGGCCTGACGGTCTGCTACCCGGACAAGGATGCGCTTATCGCCGCGATCCGGCAGCACAATATCGGCGCCGTGTTCGTGGACCCGTTCGTCAACAGCCATGAGCTGGAGGAGAACAGCAACCCGCACATCAATGCCGCAGCCCGCGCCTGGGCGGAAATCGCCGAAGCGACGCAGTGCGCGGTCCTGCTGGTCCACCATACCAGGAAGGGTGCAGTGGCTGGCGACATCGACAGCGGACGCGGCGCCTCCGCGCTGATAGGCGCTTGCCGGGCGGGCTTCACCTTGACCGCCATGACGCCGGAAGAGGCCAAGGAGTTCGGCATCCCGGAGAAGGAACGCAGGCTCCATATCCGCCTGGATGACGGCAAGGCGAACCTTGCGCCGCCAAGCGACAAGGCGCGCTGGTTCCGGCTGTCCAGCATCCGGCTACACAACGGCAATGAGGACTATCCCAACGGCGACAGTGTGCAGGCGGTCGAGGAATGGGAGCCGCCAAGCGTGTGGAAGCAACTCTCCGATGACGACTGCAACGCCGCTTTGGACGCCATCCAGGCCGGTCCTGGCGGCGGCCAGAAATACACTGCCAGCCGTACCGGAAAGGCTGCCGCAGGACGCTGGGCAGGCCGCGTGCTGGTCGAGATGTTCGACCTGACCGAGCCCCAGGCAGCCAAGGTGGTGAACACCTGGCTGCATAATGGTCTGCTCGTAGAGGTTGAGGAATACGACCCGGTGCAGCGGAAACCGCGTAAGGGGCTGGCCGTGGACAACACCAAGAGGCCCGGCCGATGATGGGCGAACGGCGCAAGAACGGCGCAGAAATGGCGCAGATCGGGGCCGCCGAGGGGCGGCTTGCGCCGTTGCGCCATTCCCCCGGCCGTAAGGCCGGGGGGAATGGCGGGCTGGAACGGCGCAGCCTGCCGCCCCGAGGGGAGAATGGCGCGGGGAATGGCGCAGAAATGGCGCAAGGAATGGCGCAGCCGGCTCCGCTCCTCCAACCCGAACCCACCACAACCATTCGTCCAATCGACCCCGCCGAGCGCGACCGTTGGCGCCGGGATATCGAGCGCAGGGCGGCGATGGTCCGGGGCCTGAGCGTGGAGGACGCAGCGCGGAAGCTCTACGCGGAGGGCCTGCTTGGCCGCGCGGTCCTCGAGGTGCTGGGGGTGGAGCCGTGACCGCCGCCCGCCAAGCCCTCGCTCTGCTGCGAGCCGGCGACCGCGCCGAGGCCATGGCGGCGCTGGAGGGCGCCGAGGGGGACCGCCAGCAGGCCGCGCTGGCGCTGCTGCGGGCCGGGCCTGCGCATGACTGGGCGGTGGAGGTGTTGCTGGAGAGTGCGGGGAGGGAGGCGCGCCGTGCAGCCTGACACCCCCACCCGCCGCGTCCGCATCGTCCGCGACGGCTGCTCGCCGCTGTGGGTGCTGACCTGCGCAGAGCCATGCGAGCCAGGCGGTTGCCAGCGCACGCCGAGCGGCCGGCGCCTGTGTTGGCTTGGAGCGGCGAGCAGCGAGGAGAGAGCACGGCGGCTGGCGGAGCGGTGGGGATACGTCGTGCAGGATGCCCCGCGCAGCCCCGCAGAGCCCCGCCAGCGGCAGCGGGAGCGGCGGGCGGTAGGGGTGTAGCGGCGAGGGGCGAAACGGGCGTGGACGGGCGATTTTTGCGCCACTACGCGTGAGGCGAGGGCAGAGCCATGAACGCGATACTGACCGACCTGGACACCATCCGCGCCGCGATCCGGGCGAGGCAGGCGATGGCGCGCGCTGAGTCCGAGGCGCAGGCGCGAAGGGCGATCCACGGTGAAAGGGCGCCGCGCTTGCCGGGTAAGGACGATCCCGGCGCGGCGCGGCAGCACATCAACGGGCGGCTGGAGATCGTGGACGCTCCCGATCCCGACCGCCCGAGGACCGGCGCCAAAATCAGGCGGGCGCAGGTATACGATCCGGTCAAGGCGGCGGTGCGCGCCTGGGCCAAGGACCGCAGTAGGCGGTCGCCCTACCGCTGCTATCTGGCGGCCGAGCGGTTCCGCGCGGATCTGGCCCGCGCCGCGGCCGACACGCCCATCCCGTCGCATCTCAGGCCGCGCATTGCAGCCGGAGGCAACGGCGATGCGGAGCGGCGCGGGGTGGACTGGCTGGCGGCCAAGGAGCGCGTCGCGGCGGCCTGGCAGGCGATCGGGCTGGCGGCCAGCGGCGTGGTGAGCTGGTGCGTGGTCCCCAAGCCGGCCGGCGAGGGCCGGGCCTATGGGACGCTTGAGGGCTACGATGAGTGCCGTGGCTGGCGGAAGGGCCGGGCCAGCGAGGAACTGGAGAGCGCGCTCCACCGGCTGGCGGACCACTACCGCATCGGGACGCCGGACATGCCGAGGGATTTCGCTTGACACCGGGGGGGCTATCCTGCCATCAATCACTACAATAGGTTGATTTGCGCCCTGAGCCTAGCGGCTGCCGGGCTTTTTGCTTTCCGGGCCGGCGATGCAGATCAACGTCTCTGTCGACATCCGCAAGGCGACGCGCTTCCTGGACGATGCGGCCCGGCGCCAGATTCCCTTCGCCACGGCCAAGGCCCTGACGGCCACGGCGGATGCGGCCCGGATCGCGGTGACGCGGAGCCTGCCGCAGACATTCGATCGGCCCACGCCTTTCACGCTCCGGGCCATCGGCATCAAGGCGGCGACCAAGCGTGATCTGACCGCCCGAGTGTTCGTGAAGGATGCCCAGGCGAAGTACCTGGCTCTCGAAGAGACGGGCGGCACACGGACGCCTGACAAGGGCGTGGCGCTGGTGATGCCCAAGGCGGTGGCGCGCAATGCCTTCGGCAACATCCCGAAGGGGATGTTGCAGCGGCTCAAGCGCCAGAAGAACGTGTTCGTCGGGAAGCCTGAGGGCAGCAATGCCGGGGGCTTCTATCGCAGGCTCAAGAACGACAAGCTGCAGCCGCTGGCGATCTTCTTCAGCAAGGCGGTCTATAGGCCCAAGTTCGGGTTCAAGGCTCAGGTCGAGACCGTGGCGCGTCGGGTGTTCCCCGTGGCGCTGCGCGAGGCGCTGAAGCAGGCGCTGGCGACGGCGAGGCGGTGACCGCCCCACCCCCCCCGGTTGGGTCCTTCCGAAGCCCCTCTCGATCGCGGGGGTTTCGCGCCCCGGAAGTTCGCTAGGCACAGGTTTTTTGTCCCATTTCGCTTCGGGTGAGCATGGCATCCAGCTTCTACGAGCACCGCATCGTGGCCGTGGCCGATCTGGTGCCCTACGCCAGGAATGCTCGCACTCACAGCGACGCCCAGGTGGCGCAGATCGCGGCCTCGATCCGGGAGTTCGGGTTCACCAATCCGGTCCTGATTGACGAAACGGGCGGGCTGATCGCCGGCCATGGGCGGCTGCTGGCGGCGCGCAAGCTTGGCATGGCCGAGGTGCCCGCGGTGGTGGTGGCCGGGCTGTCCAAGGCGCAGCAGCGCGCCCTGATCCTGGCCGACAACAAGCTGGCCCTGAACGCCGGGTGGGATGACGACCTGCTCAAGCTGGAGTTGGGCGACCTCAAGGACGAGGGATTCGACCTCGGGCTGACAGGCTTTGACGGCGACGAGTTGGCGGCACTTCTGATGGATGGCGCCGAGGGGCTGACCGATCCCGACGACGCGCCTCCCGCACCACCCGTTCCAGTATCGGAGCTGGGTGATGTCTGGGTGATGGGGGCGCATCGGATTGTCTGCGGCGACTGCACCGACCCGCTGGTGGTCGAGAAGGCGCTGAATGGCGTCAAGCCGCACCTGATGGTGACGGACCCGCCTTACGGGGTGAAGTACGACCCCGCATGGCGGAACGACGCCACGCAGGCGGGCCGCGGCAAGGGGGCGCCAAGCGGTCGCGCGGTCGGCAAGGTGCTGAACGACGACAAGGCCGACTGGCGCGAGGCATGGGCGCTGTTCCCGGGGGATGTTGCCTATGTCTGGCACGGCGCGTTGCATGCGGCGGCTGTCGCGGAGAGCCTAACGGCGTGTGGCTTTGAACTGCGTGCGCAGATCATCTGGGATAAGGCCCGGCACGTCATTTCGCGGGGGCACTACCACTGGAAGCATGAGCCATGCTGGTATGCTGTGCGCCGTAATGGGACTGCGCATTGGTCCGGTGATCGCTCGCAAATGACCGTCTGGGCCATCCCGCATGCTAAGTCCGACACCGGCCACGGCACTCAGAAGCCGGTCGAGGCGATGAAGCGCCCAATCGAGAACAACAGTAGCCCCGGCCAAGCCGTCTATGAGCCGTTCTCTGGCTCCGGCACCACGCTCATTGCCTGCCAGATAACGGGCCGCTGCTGCCATGCTATCGAGCTGAACCCCGCTTACGTCGATGTGGCTGTGAAGCGGTGGCAGGACTTCACCGGCCAGGCCGCGGTGCTGGAAGGCGACGGCCGGACGTTCGCCGAAATCGAGGCCGAGCGGGTCAAGAAGGCCGCCTGATGGCTGCCCCCCCCACCTACCCGACTTCGACCATCGCCAAGCTGCTGATGCTCACCGAGCGGCGGGTGCAGCAGTTGACGGCGGAGAACGTGATCCCCCGCGCCGAGCGCGGCCGGTATGAACTGGTCCCGGCGGTGCAGGGGTATATCCGCTACCTTCAGGATAGGCGCGCGGTCAGTGACACCGGATCCGGCGACCCGATCTCGGACGCCAAGATGCGGCTGCTCAAGGCTAGGGCACGCGCCGCGGAGGCCGAGGCCGACCAGCTAGAGGGCAAGCTGCTGGACCGCGCCGAGGTGGAGCGGTCCTGGACCACGCTGGTTCTCAACATGCGCGCCCGGATGCTGGCCATCCCGACCCGGGCGGCGCCGCGGGTGCTGGCGGCGCAGAGCCTGGCGGAGGCCTCGGCGCTCCTGGAGCAGTTCATTACCGATGCCCTCAACGAGCTTGCCCAGCAATCCATTGAGCCCGATCAAGCTGACGGGCAGCCCGGCGCTTCTGCTGACGGCGCGGAAGGCGATGGCGGCGGCGACCCCGCCGCCGAAGAGGACGGTCTCTGAGTGGGCCGACGCGTTCCGGCGTCTTAGCTCTGAGGCGAGCGCCGAGCCTGGCCGTTGGGACACCGCCCGCGCCGAGTATCAGCGCGGGATCATGGATGCGGTGTCCGATCCGCTGGTGACGCAGGTTGTGGTGATGAAGTCGGCCCAGGTGGGTTGGACCGAGATCATCAACAACGTGGTGGGCTACCACATCCACCAGGATCCGGCGCCGATCCTGGTTGTGCAGCCGACGATTGAGATGGGCGAAGCCTGGTCGAAGGACCGCCTGGCGCCGATGTTGCGGGACAGTCCCGCGCTGCGTGGCCGGGTGGCGGACGCCAAGACGCGAGACAGCGGCAACACGCTGCGCCACAAGGTTTTCCCGGGCGGGCACCTGACCATCGCCGGCGCCAACAGCCCCGCCTCGCTGGCCTCGCGGCCGGTCCGGCTGGTGCTGTTTGACGAGGTGGACCGCTACCCAGCCAGCGCCGGCACGGAAGGCGACCCGATCACGCTTGGGAGGAAGCGCACCGCCACCTTCTGGAACCGCAAGATCCTCATGGGCAGCACGCCGACCATCGCCGGCGTGTCGCGCATCGAGGCCGCGTGGGAGCAGAGCGATCGGCGGCGCTACTGGGTGCCGTGTCCGCACTGCGGCGAGATGCAGGTGCTCCGCTGGCAACAGGTGCGGTGGATCGACAGCGACCCGGAGGAAGCGCGGTACTACTGCGTGCGGTGCGACTGGGGCTGGACGGATGCCCAGCGATGGGCAGCCGTGCGGCAAGGGGTGTGGCGGGCTGAGGGCGAGTTCTGCGGCATCGCCGGGTTCCACATCTCGGAACTCTACTCGCCCTGGCGGCGCCTGGCGGAGACGGTCGGCGACTTCCTCTCGGCCAAGGGCCGGCCGGAGATGCTGAAGGCCTGGGTCAACACCGCCCTCGGCGAGACCTGGCAGGAGAACGGCGAGGCGCCGGACTGGCAACGCCTGCTGGAGCGCCGGGAGCCGCTGACGGCGGGTGTGGTGCCGGCCGGCGCGCTGGTACTGACGGCGGGGATCGACAACCAGGCCGCGCCGGAGCGGCTGGAGATCGCGGTCTGGGCCTGGGGTCCGGGCTACGAATCCTGGCTGGTGGACACGCGGCAGATACCCGGCAGCCCCGGCGCCCGCGAGCCCTGGGACGAGGTGGCGCGCATTCTGGCAGCCGACTGGCCCCGCGAGGGCGGCGGCACCATGCGGATCGCCAAGATGGCGGTGGATACCGGCGGTCAGCACACCGCGGGCATCTATGCGCAGCTCCGGCGGCTGCGGGATCCGCGAATCGTGCCGATCAAGGGCGTGCCGGGGTGGAACAGGGCTAGCCCCGTCACGGGCCCGACCCTGGTGGACGTGACGGAGCATGGCCGGAAGCTGCGGCGCAGCCTGCGCCTGTGGACCGTGGCCGTGGACGTGTTCAAGGCGGACCTCTACCGCCGCCTGCATCTGTCGCGCGAGGGCGACGCCTTCCCGGCCGGATGGGTGCATCTGCCGGAGTGGATGGACCCGGAGCAGATCCAGCAGCTCTGCGCGGAGCAGCTGGTCACCGTGAACGACCGCAAGGGCTTCGCCCGCCAGGAATGGCGGAAGATGCGGGCGAACGAGCAACTCGACATGGCCGTCTATGCCCGTGCCGCGCTGTCGGTGTTGGGCAGTGACCGGTACGGAGATCGCTTCTGGACCCGATACGCGCGCGAGCAGGGTGAGCCGGCTCAAGCTCCGATCCCGCGGCCGGAGCCGCCGCCCGCCGCCGCGTTGCCGCCGGTTGCCGCCCCCGCGGCGCCGGCGGCGCCCGCTGCCACCATCATGCCGCGCCCGCGCGGCTCACGCTTGGCCTAGGAGACTGCCGTGGCTGACATCGCGACGCTGCAGCAGCGCCTGGATGAAGCCGAGGCGGCGTATCACGCGCTGATGACCGGCCGTCGTGAGGTGACGCTGGCCTACCAGCAGGGCAGCGGCAGCCGGCAGGTGACGTACACCATGGCCGACCGGGCTGCGCTGGCCGGCTACATCGCATCGCTGAAATCGCAGCTTGGCATCGGCCGGCGCCGCGCCATCGGGGTCCGATTCTGATGGTCAAGCTGATAGACCAGTACGGCCGGGCGATCACGCGCGGCGAGGTGCACCGCGCCCGTGTGAAGGCGCTGGTGGGCGGCAACTCGTCCTCGCCCTTCGATGCCGCGGATTACAACTCGCCGGAGATGGCGGGTTGGAACCCGTGGCTCGGCAGCCCGGACGTTGAGACGAACCCGTATCGGGATCGCGCCGTCGCGCGCATCCGCGATTTGGTCCGGAATGACGGCTGGGCGGCCGGCGCTGTCACGCGGATCACGGATGCCACGGTAGGCGCCGACTTCCGCCTGTCCGCCCGGCCGGACTATCGGGCGCTGGCGCGGAAGTATGGGCCGGCCTTCGATGCCGTGTGGGCGAAGGAATATGCCGACGCGCGCGAGGCGTCCTGGCGCGCCTGGGCGTACGATCCCGGCCGCTGGTGCGATACGACGCGCCGATGGACCGTGCCGCAGATCATCCGTCTCGCCTTCCGCCACTACCTGGTGGAGGGCGAGGCGCTGGCGGTGCTGCCCTGGCGGCCAGAGCGGGTCGGCTATGGACGGGCCCGGTACGCGACGACGGTGCAGTTGGTCGATCCGGACCGGCTGAGCAACCCGCAGCTCCGGCCGGATAGCCTGACCATGCGCGGCGGCGTCGAGATAGATGCCGATGGCGCGCCCATCGCCTACCACATCCGCCAGGCGCACCAGCAGGACTGGTTCGCGGCCGGGCAGTCGGTGACCTGGGACCGTATTCCGCGCGAGACGGACTGGGGCCGCCCGATGGTGGTCCATCACTTCGACCCGGAGCGCGCCGGCCAGCATAGGCCGGTGGGCGGCATCTTCACGCCCGTACTCGCCCGGCTGCGGATGCTGGCGCAGTACGACCGGGTGGAACTGCAGGCGGCCATCGTCAACGCGATCTTCGGCGCCTACATCGAGAGCCCGTTCGATCCTGACGACGTGCAGAAGGGTCTGGCGGGCGACGACGAGCTGTCCGCCTACCAGCAGATGCGGGCGGAGTTCCATCAGGACCGTCGCCTCATGGCCGGCAATGTCCGGCTCGCCACGCTGTTCCCGGGCGAGAAGATCAGCACCATCAGCGCCAGCCGCCCCGTGTCGGCTTTCGACGCCTTCGAGGGCGCGGTGCTGCGCAACTTCGCCGCGGCGATCGGTGTCTCCTATGAGACCGTGGCGGGCGACTACCGCGGCTCCACCTACTCCTCCGCGCGCCAGGCGCTGCTGATCGAGTGGCGGACCGTGACGCGGCGGCGGCTCGATTTCGCTGCCGGGTTCTGCTCGATCATCGCGGATGCGCAGCACGAGGAGGCGTTCGAACTGGGCGAGCTGCCCCTTCCGCGCAACGCGCCGGACTATGCCGAGGCCCGCGCCGAATACAATCGCTGCGAGTGGATCGGGCCCGGACGAGGCTGGGTGGACCCGAAAGCGGAGGTGGAGGGCGCCCGCCTGCGCATCGCCTCCGGGCTCTCCACGCTGGAGCACGAGGCGGCCGAGAACGCCGGCGCGGACCTGGAGGAGCTGCTCGATCAGCGCGCCTACGAGGAGCAGATGGTCCGCGAGCGCGGCCTGACGCTCGACCTGCAGGTGGGCGGATCCAAGCCGGCCAACGCGGAGGAGAGGGGGGCGGGCCAGCCCGCGGAGGCACGATGATGGACCGCTTCCCGCATCTCGCCCAGCGCCTGTTCAACGTTCCGCTGGCAGTCCTGCCGGAGAAGGCGGAGGTTGCCATGGCGGCGCTGGCGGACCGGCTCGGCATCGCGCGCCTGTTTCGCGCCGATGGCGACGCCGTGGTGCTGGCCGGCAATGACGCCATCGGCGCCTTCATGGGCGGCGCTTCCGAGCCCCGCGAGCCACGCGGCTATGATGTGGTGGCCGGTGTCGCGGTGATCGAGGTGCAGGGCCTGCTGGTGCAGAAGCTGGGCACGCTCCGCCCCGCCTGCGGCATGACCGGATACGACGGCATCAGAGCTAATCTGCTGGCGGCGCTGGTGGATCCGGAGGTCCGAGCCATTGTCCTCGACCTGGACAGTCCCGGCGGCGAGGTGGCGGGCTGCTTCGACCTGGCGGACACCATCTTCGCCGCGCGCGGCAGCAAGCCGATCTGGGGCATCTGTGCCGAGAGCGCCTATTCGGCCGCCTATGCCCTTGCCTCTGCCTGTGACCGCATCACCGTGCCGCGCACCGGCGGCGTCGGCTCGATCGGCGTCATCACCATGCTAGTGGACATGTCCAAGGCGCTCGCGGCCGGCGGCGTCACGGTGCATTTCGTCTACTACGGCGAGCAGAAGGCCGAAGCGAGCCGAGCCGAACTGACCGGCATGTCCAAGGGTGTGCTGGAGCGCGTCCAGGCATCTGTGGATCGTGCGGGCGACCTGTTCGTGGATACGGTCGCGCGCAATCGCGGTCTGGCGCCCGCTGCCGTGCGGGCGACCGAGGCCGCCTGCTTTGATGGAGAGCTTGGCGTCGCGGCCGGGCTCGCGGATGCCGTCATGGCGCCCGACGAAGCCTTCCGCGCGCTGCTGGCCGAGCTGGACGCGGCCTGAATCGTCCAGGCGTGGCGGCGCAACCGCCTGCCCACTGAGAGGACCGAATATGAACCTCCGCAACGCGGCGGGCGGGTTGTCTCGCTTCGCCCATCTCGCCGGCATCGTTCGCCCCAAGGCCAAGGCCGAGGGGGGAGAGCCCGAGGATGATGACAAGGAAAAGCGCGAGCCCGAGGCCGAGGAGAAGGACGAGGACGAGCGCAAGGAGGACGCCCGCGCCGAGGACGGCGAGGACGAGGAGAAGGACGCCGAGGGCGACGAGAAGGAGTCTGAGGACGAGGACGAGGACGAGGAGAAGAAGGACGCCAAGGCGTTCGCCGCCGGCCGCAAGGCCGAGCGTGCCCGCTGCGCCGCGATCTTTGCCTCGCCGGAAGCTGGCCTGAACCCTGCCATGGCTGCGGAGCTCGCCTTCAACACCTCGCTGTCGGCGAAGCGGGCCATCGGCGTGCTGAAGGCCGGTGCCGTCGCTCCGTCGCGCGCCGGCCTGGGCGCCCGTATGGCCTCCACGCCGCCGATCAAGATCGGCGCCGACCAGGCCTCCGATCCGCCCGCCAGCAAGGCCGCCGAAGCGGCGCAGCTGGCTTCCCGCACCCTCGCCGCGGCTCGCGCCGCCGGCCTCAAGCTCTGAGGAGGCCCGATAGATGGCCACCCGCAATCCGCAGATCCCGAGCGCGTCCAGCGAGACCTTCACGCCGGACCGCCTCATCGCCGGCGTAAACATCGGCCCCGTCACCGAGGACGCGACGCTGGTCTCCGGCCAGAACCTGACCCGCGGCGCGGTGCTCGGTCGCATCACCGCGTCCGGCAAGCTGACGCTCTCCACGTCCGCGGCGAACGACGGCAGCGAGACGCCCTATGCGATTCTGGCCGAGGACACCGACGCCAGCGGCGGCGACAAGACCTGCACGGTCTATGTCGCGGGCGAGTTCAACGCGAACGCGCTGACCTTCGGTACGGGCCACACGGCCACGACCGCCGCCACCGTCGCCGCCCTGCGCGACGCCGGCATCTACCTCAAGAACCCCGTCGCGGCCTGAGCCGGCGGACACGCATAGGAGATCACGGCTATGGCCCTGAGCCTCTACGATACCGCCACGCTGGTGGCGATGGTCGAACAGCTGAAGCCGCCCAGCAATTTCCTGCTGGACACCTTCTTTCCGGGCGTCGTCACGTCCAATACCGAGTTCGTCGCGGTGGACGTGTTCGTCGGCAAGCGCCGGCTGGCTCCGTTCGTCAGCCCGCTGGTCGAGGGCAAGATCGTGGAATCCCTCGGGATGACCACGAGCCAGTTCAAGCCGGCCTACATCAAGGCCAAGACCCGGCTGGATCCGTTCCGACCCATCCGCCGCCAGATTGGCGAGCAGATCGGCGGCCAGAACATGACCCCGGCCGAGCGCGAGGCGCAGAACCTCGCCTTCGAGCTGGCGCAGCAAATCCAGATGGTGGATCGCCGGCTGGAGTGGATGGCCGCGCAGGCGCTGGTGAACGGCTCCGTCACCATCAGCGGCGAGAACTACGACGCGCAGACCATCAATTTCGGCCGCGATCCCTCGCTGACCATCGCGCTCTCCGGTGCGGCGAAGTGGGGGCAGACTGGC
Organism: Microbispora sp.; assembly: GCA_019689655.1. Classification (GTDB taxonomy): domain Bacteria; phylum Actinomycetota; class Actinomycetes; order Streptosporangiales; family Streptosporangiaceae; genus Microbispora. Next base: position 4,443 of record JADGHC010000026.1, on the reverse strand, counting down.
GTCTATCCGTCCGAGAACCTGCTCGACTGGTCGGCGCTGCCGCTGAAGGCGTCCGGCCTGGCCGTGACGGATGTGGTGTTCACCCCGGCCGCCTGGAAGCTGTTCCGCAAGGACCCGAACGTGCAGGACGTGATCCGGTCGTTCGCCAATGCGGAGCCGTCGCTGCGGGCCTCCGGCGTGCAGGCGCAGACCGGCGGCCAGTATCTCGGGAACTGGGGTCCGTTCCGCCTGTGGCTGTACTTCGACTGGTACATTGATCCGTCGGACGGCCAGGAGAAGCCGATGATCCCGGACGGCACGGTGCTGATGGGCTCCAACCAGCTCAACGGCACCCGCGCCTTCGCGTCCATCATCGACCCCGAGGTGGGCTACACGGCGCTGCCCTACGCGCCGAAGTCCTGGACCACGCAGGACCCGGCCGCGCGCTGGCTGATGACGCAGTCGGCGCCGCTGGTGATCCCGACCCAGGTCAACGCCTGCCTCGCGGCGACGGTGGTCTGATGGCCGTCGCCCCGCGCAAGGCGGCGGCGCCGGAGATGGTGGAGGTGGTGGCGGTCGCCACCATCTACACCGCCCCGGACAAGGCGCCGGCCAGGCCGGGCTCCAGCCTGGCGCTGGATCCGGCGGAGGCTGCGCGCCTGATCCGGCTTGGCCTGGCCCGGAAACCCTGAGCCATGGCGGTGGACTGGGACGCGCTGGTTCTGGCGCCGTGCATGGCTGCGTTCGGTGAGCCCGTTTCGATCTCCTGGGATGGCGGCGCGGCACTGACCATCCCGGACGCGGTGTTTGATCGCCAGCATGTCGAGATCCAGTTCCCGGACGGCCGCGCGCCGCTGTCCGGCTGGCATCCTGTTCTTGGCATCCGCGCGGCGGCGCTGCCCGATGGCGTCTCGCCGCGGCAGCTTGACCGCGTGGTGGTGCGCGATGAGGAGTTCCAGGTGGTGGACGTGCAGCCGGACGGCGCCGGGCATATCCTGCTGATCCTGGCGACGCCATGACGCCCCGCCGCGACCGCGCCCAGGTGCGCGATACCCTGGTGTCCATCCTCCAGGCGGGCGTGCCGCAGGTGGCTGGGCGGATCTACCGCTCGCGCGCGTGGCCGATCTCGCCGGCCGCCGGCCCGACGCTGGAGGAGCTGCCCGCGCTGCTGGTCTACGGCACGCCAGAGACGAAGCGTCAGGCCGAGGTTGCCACGGTGGACCAGCGGTTCAGCGTGTCGTGCGACTTCACCGTTGCCGCGCGCGCCGTTCCGCCGGCCGGCGCTGGAGGCCCGGAAGCGCGGCTGGAGGCGGCGCTGGAGGACCTCGCCGGCACGATCGAGGCGGTCGTCCTGACGCACCCGCTGATGATCGGCCCGCAGGCCGTCATTGAGCGGATCGCCGAGGTCCGCACCGACCTGGCGATAGAGCCCGGCAACGGGACGCTGATCGGCTCGGCGTCGCTGACCTTCACGCTCGAATGGTCCGAGCCCTGGCCGATGGACCTGCCCATCACCTGCGACGATCCGACCGTCGCGCTTGGTTTGCCTGCCCTCTCCGGCATCTGAGGAGCCCTGATGTACGTCAAGCCCGCTCCGGGGCTCGCGGTGCGCGACCCCGATCTCCGCGATTTCCTGCCGCCCGAGGGGCGGGAGGTGCCGGAAAACACCTATTGGGCCGCTCGGCTTCGAGACGGCGATGTCCTGGCGGCCGAGCCGCCGACGGGTGAGGAGACCCCCTGATGGCGATCTCGTTCTCGCAGATCCCCTCGAACCTGCGTGTGCCGCTGTTCTATGCTGAGCTGGACAACAGCCAGGCGAACACCGGTACCTTCACACAGCGGGCGTTGATCGTCGGCCAGATGACCTCTGCCGGCACCCTGACGCCGAACACGCCAGCGCTCCTTCAGGGCATCGGCTGGGCGAAGTCCAACGCCGGCCAGGGTTCGCAACTCGCTCTCATGGCCGAGTGGTACCGCAAGCGCGACCCCTTCGGTGAGGTCTACCTCCTGCCGCTGGCGGATGAGGCCGGCGCTACTGCCGCGACCGGCAGCGTGGCGTTCACCTCTGCGGCGACGGCGAGCGGCACCCTGTACCTGTACGTCTCCGGCGTGCTGGTGCCTGTGCCGATCACTACCTCGCAGACGACGGCGCAGATTGCGACGGCGGTTGCTGCGGCGATCAACGCAAACCCCGATCTGCCGGTGACGGCGACGGCCTCCACCAGCACGGTGACGCTCACGGCCAAGAACAAGGGGACCCTGGGGAACGGCATCGATATCCGCCTGAACTACCGCGGCAATCGCGGCGGCGAGGCGACTCCGGCCGGGCTGGGCGTGACCATCACCCAGATGAGCGACGGCGCGACGGACCCGCTGCCGGCCACCTTCACCACGGCTTTCGCCAATCTGGCAGACATGCCGTTTGACTTCATCGTGTTCCCCTACACGGACACGAATAGCCTGGACGCGCTGAAGGCATTCCTGGCCGACCGCTGGGCCTACAACCGGATGCTCTATGGCGGGGCGTTCTCGGCGGCGAAGGGCACGGCCAGCACTCTGACCACCCTCGGCGCCGCCCGCAACGACCCGCATGTGTCGGTGATGGGCTTCAACGACAGCCCGACCCCGGCGTTCTGCTGGGCAGCGAACTATGCCGGCGCTGCGGCGGTTTCGCTGCGCGCCGATCCGGGGCGTCCGCTTCAGACGCTGGCCCTGGACGTGCTGGCGCCGCCGATCCAGTCGCGGTTCGACCTCGCGACCCGCAACACCCTGCTGTGGTCAGGCGTCTCCACCCATACCGTGGGCGACGATGGTACAGTCCGGATCGAAACCGCGATCACGACCTACCAGAAGAACAGTTTCGGCCAGCCGGACGACAGCTATCTCTACGTTGAACGGCTCTACACCCTGGCCGCGATCATCCGGCGGCTTCAGGCCAAGATCACCAATACCTTCGGGCGGATGAAGCTGGCGAACGATGACAGCAATTTCCGGCCGGGTGCCGGCATCGTCACGCCGAACATCATCCGGGACCTGATCCTGGCCGAGTATCGCGCCATGGTGCGCGACGGGCTGGCGCAGGATTACGAGGCCTTCAAGGCGTCGCTCCAGGTGATCCGCAACTCCGGCAATACCTGCCGGGTGGACGCGCTGGTGCCGGCCGTGCCGATCGACCAGCTCCGCGTTCTCGCGGCGCTCATCCAGTTCCGCAACGCGCAGGTGGGGTAACCGACCATGGCTGACACGTCCCGCCGGCTTGCCGGCCTTGCCTGGCTGTCCATCGACGGGGTTTCGTACCCCGTCGTCTCCGATCCTGCCTGGCGTGTGGCTTCGGTCACGCGTGAGACGCTCGTCTCCATGGGGGCGGTGGACGGCTACAAGGAGACGATCGTCCCCGGCTTCATCGAGGCGACGATCCGCGACACCGCGAGCACGACCGTCCGCGGCTTCCAGGACATGACCTCGGTGTCCGTGACCCTGCGCCTCGCCAATGGCAAGCAGGTGTCCGGCACCGGCATGTGGACCACGGAGGCGGTCGAGGTGAACAGCACTGACGCGACCTTCAAGGTCCGGTTCGAGGGCCAGGACGTGGAGGAGAACTGATCCGTGGATCAGACCAAGATCATCCCGCTCGACCTCGCCATTGAGTGGAACAACCAAACCTATGACGAGTTGCGCCTCCGCGAGCCTACCTGGGGCGAGGTGATGGAGGCGCGCAAGCGCGGCGAGGACAGCGACACTTTTCTCGTCTCCAAGGTCAGCGGCATCCCGATGCAGGCGGTCCTCAAGCTGCCGGGCTCCGTCATGCTGGAGGCCGTGGAGGCGATCCAGGCTTTTTTGGCGCAGCGCCGGACGACTGGGGCAACCTAGTCGCGGAGGTCACGCGCTTCTACGGGTGGGGACCGCGTGATGCCTGGAACATGGGCATCACGGAACTGCGCTGGTGGGAAGCCCAGGCGCGGCGGATGGTGAAGGAGCGCGGCAGCGATGGCGGCTAATGTCGGCGCGCTCAACGTCAACATAACGGCGGTCGATAAGGCCACTGGCGTTATCAACAAAGTCAAGTCTGCGATCATCGGCATGAACAAGCCGGTGGGCGCGCTTGATAAGTCGCTCCGGGGCATCGGCCGAGCGGATTTTGGGCATCTCGGCGCCGCATTCAGCAGCCTGCGCTCCCAGGCGCAGGGGGCGGCGGGCGCCCTGTCTGGCGTCTCTGGCCCGCTGGGGCTGATTACCGGCGCTGCTACGCTTGCGGGCGTGGTCCGGCTGGCGAATGCCTGGGGCCAGTTTGGCACTACGATGGGCGTTAGCGCGGCCCGGATGCAGACCGGCGTCTCGACGCTGCACGCCATGCAGGGCGCGGCGCGGCTGGCGGGTGGAACCGCGGAGGCGCTGACGCAGAGCTTCCAGGGCTTCCGGGAAGTGATGACGGATGCGGCGGGCGGCCGGAACAACGAGGCGCTC
>JADGHC010000477.1 GCA_019689655.1 Microbispora sp. | reverse complement strand
CTCCTCCGGCGCGCCGGCCTCCCCCATGAGGCGCCCCGAACCCCTCCTGAGCGCCTGGGTCCACTGTGGCCCGGCGCGTTTGCAGCCCGCTTAACGCGCACTTGCAGGGCCGGCCGGTCGCCGGCCGTCACTCGTGGTCGGCGCGCGCGGCCACGACCTCGTCATCCGCCGGGGCCTCCTCCCGGCGCACGACGACCGTGCTGATCCGGTTGCGGCGCCCCGCCAGGTTCTCCGCCGTCAGGCGCAGGCCGCCGACCACCGCCTCCGACCCCGCGATCGGCACCCGGCCCAGGGCGTGCGCCAGCAGGCCGCCGACCGTGTCGACGTCGTCGACCTCGATCTCGGTGTCGAACAGCTCGCCGAGCTCGTCCACCGGCAGCCGCGCGGTCACCCGCGCCGCCCCGTCGTCCAGCCACTCGACCCGCGGGGCCTCCTGGTCGTACTCGTCGGCGATCTCGCCGACGATCTCCTCGATGACGTCCTCGATGGTGACCAGGCCGGCGGTGCCGCCGTACTCGTCGATGACGATGGCGAGGTGGATCTGCCGCGCCTGCATCTCCCGCAGCAGCTCGTCGATCGGCTTGCTCTCCGGCACGTACGTCGCGGGGCGCATGAGCTCGTCCACCCGCGTGGCGCCGTCACCGGTGTCCTGGACCCGGCGGACGATGTCCTTGAGGTAGGCGATGCCCACCACGTCGTCCTCGTTCTCCCCGACCACCGGGATGCGGGAGAACCCGCTGCGCAGGGCCAGTGAGAGCGCCTGGTTCAGCGTCTTGCCGCGCTCGATGAACACCATGTCGGTGCGCGGCACCATGACCTCGCGCACCAGCGTGTCGCCCAGCTCGAAGACCGAGTGGATCATCTCCCGCTCGTCGGGCTCGATGACCCTGCGCTGCTCGGCCAGGTCGACGAGGTCGCGCAGCTCGGCCTCGGAGGTGAACGGGCCCTCCCGGAAGCCCTTGCCCGGCGTGAGCGCGTTGCCCAGCAGGATCAGCAGCTCGGGCAGCGGGCCGAGGATCCGGGTCAGGCCGTACACGATGGGCGCGCTGGCCAGCGCGACCGGCTCGGCGTGCTGGCGGCCGAGCGTACGCGGCATGACCCCGACGATGACGTAGCTCACCAGGATCATGACCGCGGCCGCGACGGCGTACGCCGGCCCGCGGTCGCCGAGCCAGTCGGTGAACAGCAGCGTGGTGATGACCGTGGCGACGAGCTCACAGCTCAGGCGCAGCAGGAGCACCAGGTTGAGGTACCGTGGCGGGTCGGCGACGATCGCCCGCAGCCGGAGGGCTCCCCGCCGTCTCTCCTTGACGAACTCCTCGGCGCGCACCCGTGAGATGCGAGCCAGCGCCGTTTCCGCGCTCGCCAGCAGGCCGCCGGCCACGATCAGGAAGACGGCGGACAGCAGCCAGCCGTTGTTCACGGCTTACGCCGCACCTCCCGCCAAGTGCCGAGCAGCTCGTCCTGCAGCCCGAACATCTCGGCGTGCTCCTCGGGCTCGGCGTGGTCGTAGCCGAGCAGGTGCAAGATGCCGTGCGTGCACAGCAGCTCCAGCTCGTCCTGCGCGCTGTGCCCGGCCTCGGCCGCCTGCTTGGCCGCCACCTGGGGGCACAGCACCACGTCGCCCAGCAACGCCGGGTCGGGGGACGGGTCCTCGTCGCGGCCCGCGGTGTTGGGCCGCAGCTCGTCCATGGGGAAGGCCAGCACGTCGGTCGGGCCCGGCTCCCCCATCCACCGCTCGTGCAGCTCGGCCATCGCCGTCTCGTCGACCACCAGGATCGACAGCTCGGCCAGCGGGTTGATCCCCATCCGGCCGAGAACGTGACCGGCCAGCTCGACCAGCGCCGACTCGTCGACCTCGACGCCGGACTCGTTGGCCACTTCGATGCTCACGGGGTCTCCTCACCCGTCACGGTCGCGCTCACCGCCGGTTGTTGCGCGACCGCTTGTTGATCGCGCGCGGCTCCGAGGCCATCGCGGCGTCGTACCGGCCGTAGGCGTCGACGATGTCGCTCACCAGCTTGTGCCGCACCACGTCGGAGCTGGTCAGCCTGCTGAAATGGATGTCCTCGATGCCCTCGAGGATCTGCTGCACGACCTTCAGGCCGCTGTCCTGGCCGCCGGGCAGGTCGATCTGGGTCACGTCGCCGGTGACCACGATCTTCGAGTTGAACCCGAGCCGGGTCAGGAACATCTTCATCTGCTCGGGCGAGGTGTTCTGCGCCTCGTCCAGGATGATGAAGGCGTCGTTGAGGGTCCGGCCGCGCATGTACGCGAGCGGCGCGACCTCGATCGTCCCCGCCGCCATCAGGCGGGGGATCGATTCGGGGTCGATCATGTCGTGCAGCGCGTCGTACAGGGGCCGCAGGTACGGGTCGATCTTCTCGTACAGCGTGCCGGGCAGGAAGCCGAGCCGCTCCCCCGCCTCGACGGCGGGACGGGTGAGAATGATCCGGTTGACCCGCTTGGCCTGCAGGGCCTTCACGGCCTTCGCCATCGCCAGGTACGTCTTGCCGGTGCCGGCGGGGCCGATACCGAAGACGATGGTGTGCCTGTCGATCGCGTCGACGTACCGCTTCTGGTTGAGCGTCTTCGGCCGGATGGTGCGGCCCCGCGCGGACAGGATGTCCAGGGACAGGACCTCGGCCGGACGGTCGGTGGCCTGCCGCAGCATGTGGATGCTGCGTTCGACCGCGTCGGGGGTCAGCTCGGCACCCGAGCCGATCAGCTCCATCAGCTCCTCGAAGAGGCGCACGACGACGCCGCTCTCCTCGGGACTGCCGGTGATCGTGATTTCGTTGCCCCGCACGTGGATGTCGGCGCTGAAGGCGCCCTCGATGACCCGCAGCAGCTCGTCACCCGACCCGAGAAGGCTGACCATCGGCTGCCCCTCGGGGATGACTACCTTGGCCTGGGTCTTGCTGATTTGCTGTGATTCGGACATGGGCGGCCCTTGCGGCCCTGATCGCCTCCCTAGTTCCCTCTCATCGTAGTGCCCTCCCTCCAGACTTCGCCCCGTCACGTCACCCCGCCCGCGGGACCGCTCCGCGCGGGCGGGGCCCGCCGGCCGGGCACCTCCGCTCAGCCGGGAGGCCAGGTGAGGCTCCGGCCGCCGAGCACGTGCGCGTGGACGTGGAAGACTGTCTGACCGGCGCCCTGCCCGGTGTTGAACACGATCCGGTAACCGGTCTCGGCCACGCCCTCCTGTACGGCGACCGTGTGGCAGGCCTTGAGCAGGTCGTCGGCGAGACCGTCGTCGGCCGCCGCGAGCGCGGCGGCGTTCTCGTAATGCGCCTTGGGCACCACGAGGACGTGCGTGGGGGCTTGCGGGTTGATATCGCGGAAGGCGAGCGCCCGCCCGGTTTCCACGACGATGTCGGCCGGGACCTCCTTGGCCACGATCTGGCAGAACAGACAGTCGTTCACGTGCGAAAGCCTAGCCGTTGGCGTTAGTTGATGACTGCAATGATCCCCCCGGCTAATGTGAGTGTGCGAGACTGCACCGGAAAACCCCCCCTAGTGTCGGGCGAGGACACCACTGGGCCATGCCCTCTCATGATTCGGAAGAACGTAAACCCCCCGGGGATGACGAGCGTCCTATCGACGTGACCACCGAGACCCTCGTGGCCGACAGGTCGTTGGGGACGGTGCCCGTCGGGTGGGACGCCGACATGGCCGTGACGGCGCTCTACAGCGCTCACTATCGGTCACTGGTGCGTCTCGCCGCGCTGCTGGTCCGTGACGTGGCCAGCGCGGAAGAGGTCGTTCAGGACGCGTTCGTCGCCCTTCACGGCGCCTGGCGCAGGCTGAGGGACACCGACAAGGCACTGGCCTATCTTCGCCAATCGGTCGTGAACCGATCGCGATCCGTGCTGCGGCACCGTGCGGTCGTCGAGAAGTACGCGCCGAAGGGGCTGCCGGACGCCCCGAGCGCGGAGAACGGCGCGATCGGCGAACTCGAGCGGTCGGCCGTCATCGAGGCGCTCCGCGGCTTACCCACCCGCCAGCGCGAGGCACTGGTGCTGCGATACTACGGCGACCTGTCTGAGGCCGAGATCGCACACGCGATGGGCATCAGCAAGGGCGCGGTGAAAAGTCACACGGCCCGTGGCATGGCCGCACTACGGATGGCACTGGAGCAATACTCATGACCTTCCCGCCCGACGACGAGTACGGCGAGTTGCTCCGCCGTGCCCTGCGCGCGGAGGCGGACTCGGTCGTGCCGTCTCCCGATGGACTGGAGATCATCCGCAGGCGGATCGAGCAGCGCGGGCTGCGCGGCCTGCGGCACATGCTGTGGTGGCGCGTCGGAGCGGCCGCCGCCGGGGCCCTGATCGTGGCCGGCGCGGTCGTGATGGTCGTCCCGGACCTGCGCAACCAGGTGGCGCAGTCCACGGGCATCGCCCCAGCCGGTGACGAGCGCGAGGACGACACGGACACCTCGTCGGTGATCCGTCCGCCCAACCCGGCGTCCTCCCGGCCGGTCGTTATCGTGCCGGCCTCGCCGAGCCCGACACGCGGACGGCCGAGCCCGGTCCCCACGTACCAGACCGGCGCGACCACCAGGCCGTCTCCCTCGCCGTCCGATCCCTGCGCGACACCCTCCCCGCAGCCCGGGATGGTCGAGCCCGACCCGGCGCTCCCGCCGTCGTGCTCGCCGACCTCGGTGACGCAGCCGCCCTCGGCGCCTCCCACGTCCCCACGTCCCTCGAAGGCTCCGCCGACAAGGCCCGTGCCGACGAAGGCGGTGCCCTCGAGGACCACCGCGCCCCCGGTCGCCCCGAGCCCGACGCCCTCGGTCAGCCCGTCGCCGGAGGCGTCGGCTCCCTGATCCGGGTTGTCGCTCCTGCTCCGGCCCGCGGGGCGCGCGTCCCGCGGGCTCAGGCCCTCACCAGCGGCCGCCCCCGGACCGCCGGACCGCCGCCGCCGCCCCCCCCGCCCG
>JADGHC010000476.1 GCA_019689655.1 Microbispora sp. | reverse complement strand
AGCCGACCACCCCCACCCTCAGGATGTCGCAGGCCCCCGCGGCCACCCACTCGGCCCGGGCCATGTGCTTGCCCCAGGAGGTCTCCGGCCCGAGGATCGGCGTCTTGAGCTGGTCGGCGAGCCACCGGTACGACTGCACCGAGGCCTCCTCCATCGGCTCCTCGTACCACGCGAAGTTCAGCTCGTCCAAGGCCCGGCCGAGCCGCAGCGCCTCGGAACGGGAGTACCAGTGGTTGCTGTCGAGCATGAGCGCGATGTCCGGGCCGACCGCGTCGCGCACCGCGGCGCACGCCGCGATGTCGCGGTCCACGCCGTACGGCATGGGCGGCATCCAGGTGTGCAGCTTGATCCCCCGGTAGCCGCGGGCGACCAGTTCCTTGGCGAAGGCCGCGTAGTCCTCGGGGGTGGCCAGGCCGCCGGGGATGTCGTCGCCGCACATCGTGCTCGCGTACGCGGGCACCTCGGAGCGGGCGCCGCCGAGCAGCTTCCAGACCGGCAGGCCGAGCTTGCGCCCGGCGAGGTCCCACAGCGCCTGGTCGACGGCGCTGAGCGCGCGGTCGGACAGGTTGCCCTGGGCGCCCCGCTGCCGGCGGGCGACGCGGTGCCACAGCCGTTCCCGGTCGAGGCTGTCCTGACCGATCAGCGCCGGCCCGATGTGCCCGGTGATCACCGCCTCCCTGACGGTGTCCGGCGCCGCCAGGCAGTACCCGCTCGCGCCGTCGCTGTCGGTGATGGTCAGCAGCGCCTCCCGCACCTCCCGGGGCGGGCCGGGGTGCCGGTGACCATGCCCGTCCACCACGGACTTGGTGACCGTGGTGAAGACCGTGACGATGACGCGTTCGACGACCGCCATTGGCTCTTCCCTTCTCGATGGGGTTCCGCGGAGGGCCGGTGCGCGGTCAGGAACGCACCGGCCCGGTCCCGGTGTCCGGCGGCGGGGATCAGCCGCCGGTCGCCTTCTTCCATTCGGCCTGGGCGTCGGTCAGCTTCTGCGCCAGGGTGTCGAGGAACTCCTGGGGCTTCATCTGACCGAGCAGGACCTTCTGGAAGAGGGGCTCGGTCTCGGCCTTGGTGATGGAGGAGAACTGCGGCAGGTAGTAGGGCGGCGACACGACCTGCGTGTTCGGGTCGTTCAGCGTGTCGACGGCCATCTTGAGGTGCGGCAGCTCCTGCACCCAGGGGTCGGCCTGCGCCTCGGTGTTGGCCGGGATCTGGCCCGTCTGCTGGTTCCAGTAGCTGTTGCTCTCGTGGGAGACCAGGAACTCCACGAACTTCCAGGCGGCGTCCTTGTGCTCGCTGTTTTTGAAGACCGCGAAGCCGTCGACGGGGTTGGCGACGATGGTCCGCTTGCCGCCGGGGCCCGTCGGCAGCGCGAACGCACCGATGTTGTCCTTGCCGTGCGCCTTGACGTGGTCGTTGTACGAGCCCAGGTTGTGGTGCATCATCGCGATCTTCCCGGTGCCGAACTGGGCGACCATCTTCGGGAAGTCGTTGGTGACGTCGGCCTCGGGGGTGTCCTTCTTGTACAGCCCGGCCATCTTGGTGAGGAACTCGGCGTTCTTCGGGTCGTTGACCGTGCTCTTCCCCGAGGCGTCGAAGAACTCGGAGATGCCCGAGTAGGAGTACATCTCGGCCAGGACCTGGAAGATCGAGCCGGCCCCGCCGCGGATGGTGTAGCCGTACTCGTCGGGCTTCTTGGTCAGCTCGTCGGCGTCCTTGAAGAACTCGTCCCAGGTCTGCGGCTCCTGCTTGAGCTTGTCCTTCAGGTACCAGATCACGTCCATGTTGGAGGTGTTCGGCACCATGTAGAGCTTGCCATCGGGCACGGTCTTGCGGACCGAGTCGAGCATCGACTGCGCCAGCTTGCCGTTGACCGGGCTCTTGGCCAGCCAGTCGTCGGCCGGCTCCAGCGCCTGCTGGCCGGTCAGGTTGGCCAGGTACGACGTGGTGACGCCGCCGACGTCGGGGGTGTCGCCGCCCGCGATGGCGGTGTCGTACTTCTGCTGGACGGAGGCGATCGGGATACCGACGTACTCGACGTGGATCGAGGGGTTGGCCGCCTCGAACCGCTTGATCAGCTCCTGGTAGATCGGGGTGCGGGTGCCGCCGTTGTTGTCCCAGAACGTGATGGTCGTCTTGCCCGACCCGGCGTCCGAGCCCGAGTCCGACCCACATCCGGTAGCGGTGACGGCGAGAACGGCGAGCGCCGCCCAGGCCACTTTCATCTTCATGGTTCCTCCTGCGTACGACAGGCTGGGGGGTGCTATCCCTTGACCGCGCCGGCGCTGATGCCGTGCACGAGATAGCGCTGGATCACTGCGAACACGCAGACCACCGGCAAAGCGGCGACGACGCCCCCGGCCGCCAGGGCCCCGAAGTCGGCGCTGTACTCCCCGATCGTGTAGCTGAGCCCGACGGGGATGGTGAAGCTGTCCTGCTTGCTGACGAACATCAGCGCGAACAGGAAGTTGTTCCACGTGTGGATGAAGGCGAACGATCCCACGGCGATCAGCCCGGGGCGCAGCTGCGGCAGCACGATCGCGAGGAAGCCCCGCAAGCGCGTGCAGCCGTCGACCATGGCGGCCTCCTCCACCGTGTACGGCACGGCCGAGATGAACCCGCTCATCAGGATGATCGACAGGGGCAGGTTGAAGACGGTGTCGGCGATGACGAGGCTGCCCAGGCTGTTGATCAGGCCGAGCGTCTTGAAGATCGAAAACAGCGGGATCAGCATCATCGCGCCGGGGATGAACTGGGTGCACAGCAGCACGACCATGAACAGGTTCCGGCCGCGGAAGCGGTAGCGCGCCAGCGCGTACCCGCCCATCACCGCGATGACCGTGGTGCACAGCAGCGACCACACCCCGACGATCACGCTGTTTTTGAAGAACACCGCGTAGCCGATGTCGTTCCAGACGGTCTCGAAGTGCTCGAACGTGATCGGCCAGGGCACGGGGGCGTTCGATCCGGCCGGCCGCAGGGCGAACACGAGCATCCAGTAGAACGGCACGAGGGTGAACAGCAGGTACATCCCGAGGGGGATGTAGAGCCGCAGCACCCGGCCGGGATCACGCCTCCTCCGCCGGCGGGCCCCCGCGGGTACCGCTCGCGTGCGCGGGCGGATCATGACGTCGGCGCTCATCGCGAAACCCCTCGCCTCTTCATCGTTCCTCGCCGAACCGGCTGAGCCGGAGGTAGAGGATGGAGCAGAACAGCAAGATCACGAAGCCCGCCATCGTCAGCGCCGAGCCGTACCCGAAGTCCTTCGAGTCGACGGCCCGCTGCGCGACGTACAGCGGCAGCGTGGTCGTGACCTGCGCCGGGCCGCCCCCGGTGAGCGTGTAGAGCAGGTCGACGTTGTTGAACTCCCAGACCCCGCGCAGCAGGGTGGCCAGCACGATCGCGTCCCGCAGATGTGGCAGCGTGACGTGGAGGAAGCGCCTGACCCGCCCCGCGCCGTCCACCGCGGCCGCCTCGTAGAGCTCGCCCGGGATGCCCTGGAGGCCGGCGAGCAGGAGGATCGCGAAGAACGGCACGCCGCGCCACAGCTCGGCCACCACCACGGCCGGGAAGACCGTGTCGGGGTTGCCGAGCACCGCCGCTTCGGGCCGGCCGAGGAAGCGCAGCACGCCGGTGCTCGGCGTGTAGAGCAGGATCCAGATGCCCGTCGTCAGCACCCCGGAGACGGCCCAGGGCGAGAAGACGAGGGACCGGGCCAGCCCCCGGCCGATGAAGCTTTCATTGACGATCAGCGCCAGGGCCAGCCCGAGGATGAGCTGCAGGGCGATCTCGACGGCCACCCATTTGGCGGTGAAGCCCAGGCTGTGCCAGAAGACCTCGTCCTCGAACAGCATCTGCCGGAAGTTGTCGAGACCGGCGAAGCCGTCCGCCCACGGCCGGGTGAGGTTGCGGTGCTGCAGGCTGTAGTAGGCGACGCTGCCGATCGGGTACACGAGGAACGCGGCGATGAGCACGACCGTCGGCGAGATCAGCAGGTACGGCACGGCCCTGCGGCGCATCGTCGTCACCGGCGCATCTCCTCTGCGCTTTCCCGGGACTCCGCTCAAGACATATTCCTGAACGTAGTTCACAAACGTGGACGGAACAACGGTGATGTCGCGGGCTTGGTCCTGTCAAGGATCCGTGTCCTATTCGAAACATTCGTCAGATCGATGCGCCCCTTGACCACGCGCGCCCACGCGCCGTACGGTCCGGGATGTTCATAGATATGAATCACGTTCAGATGCATGTCGGGTCCCGGATGGGCAACGGCTCGCAAGGATGACGGAGGAAGCCGGTGACGTTCGACGGCCTGCTGTTCTTCCCGGTCACGCCGTGCGACGAGGAGGAGCGGCTCGACCTCGAGATGTTCCGCCGGCACGTGCGCCGCTTCCTCCCCGACCTCGCGCTCGCCTGCTACCGGGCGCTGCGGGACGGCCGCGACGACGTCGCCGGGCGTCTGATCGAGGGGTTCTACCGGCCCCTGGCCGACCTGCGGCGCGAGGGCCCGGGATACGCCGTCTCACTCGTCAAGGCGGGCGTACGCCTGCGTGGTCTGGACGTGGGACCCGTCCGCCGGCCGCTGGCCGATCCGAGCCCCGAGCACCTCACCAGGCTCGCCGCGCTGATCGACCGTGGTCTCGCCCTTCTCGAAGAACTGGAGCGGTCGCCCGACCCGGCCTGAACGCCGCCCGCACGTGCGACTCGTCTCGGGGGAGCGACCGCGGAACGGAGAAAGTCATGCGCGCAAGATCCTTACTCCTGCCGGCCGTCCTCGCGATCACGGCCGCCGTCCCCGCGCTCGGGGCGGCTCCCGCCTCGGCGGCCGCGCCGCCGTCCGGCACGCCTGCCGCCGGGCACGCCGGGGCCGGCAAGCCGGTCGACCTCGGACGGCAGACGCTGCCGCCGGGCGACGGCTGGGCCTCGGCCGGCACCGGCACCACC
>JADGHC010000475.1 GCA_019689655.1 Microbispora sp. | reverse complement strand
GGTTCAGGCGGTGACCTCGGCGAGCAGTTCGAGCAGGTGGTGGTAGGGCTTTCCGGTGGCGCGGGTCATGCCGATCTCGCACGTACGGTTGACCGACGCGTGCGCGGCGAAGCCGCCCTCGGCCACGGATGCGGCCTCGGCGCGGGTGGCGGAGGCGGTCAGCTCCGGATGCAGCAGACCCCGGTCGCCGGCGAAGGCGCAGCACTGCCAGCCGTCCGGGACGACGACCTCCTTGGCGACCACCCGGGCGATCGCGGTGATCGCTGCATCGAGGCCGAGCCGGGTCGACGAGCAGGTCGGATGCAGGGCGAGCGAGGCGAGCCTGCGGTCCTCCGGCGGCTGCGGCAGCCGCGGCAGGACGTGCTCGGCCACGTAGGCCACGGCGTCGAGCACCCGGATGGCGGGGGACGCGGCGGCCACGAGGCGTTCGAACCCTTCCGTGCAGGAGGCGGCGTCACTGATCACCGGTAGCCTGCCGCCGCCGGTCGCCGTGACGAGCGCCTCTCGCACCCGGCGGCGCATCACCTCGTAGCCCTCGCCGAAGCCCTTGGAGGACCACGGCGTGCCGCAGCACAGGCCGCCGACGCCCTCCGGCACGTGCAGCCGCAGACCGGCCCGCTCGGCCAGGTGCCGCACCGCGGCCATGACCCCCGGACCGCCGGCCGGGCCGAACATGGTGTTCAGGCACGACGGGACGTACACCGCGTCGGCCTCCCGGAGCGGCGCGGGACGCCGGGGCGTGCCGCCGCGCGGCAGGTCGCGGCTCCACTGGGGGATGCTGTCCGGGTCGCCGGCTCTGCGGGCCGCCCGGCCGGCCGCCTCGGCGAGCCCGGCCGGGACCGCGGAGGCGGCGTCCATCGCGAGGTCCATGACACGGGTCACCGCGCCCCAGTGCCTGGCGGCGCTCTTCCAGCCCGCTCGCGCCGCGCGCCCGTGCCGCTCGCTGCGCAGGCGCTTGGTGAGGTCGCCGGTATTGATCAGTACGGGACAGGCGGTGGCGCACATGCCGTCCACGGCACAGGTGTCGACGGCGTCGTAGCCGTACTCCTCCTCAAGCCGCCGGGCGAGCGCGTGGTCGCCGGCCGCCCGGGCCGCGGCCATCTCGCGGCGCAGCACGATGCGCTGGCGCGGGGTCGTGGTGAGGTCCCGGCTCGGGCACACCGGCTCGCAGTAGCCGCACTCCACGCACCGGTCGACCTCGGGCTCGACCCCGGCGACGATCTTGAGGTCGCGCAGGTGCGCCCGCGGGTCGTCGGTGAGCACGACGCCGGGGTTGAGGGTGCCCGCGGGGTCGCACAACCGCTTGACCTCACGCATCACCTCGTACAGCTCGTCGCCGTACTGGCGGCGTACGAAGGGGGCCATGACCCGCCCGGTGCCGTGCTCGGCCTTGAGGGTGCCGCCGCGGCCGAGCACGGCCTCGACCATCTCCTCGGTGAACTCGGCGTAGCGGTCGAGGCCGGTGCCGAAGCGCTCGTTCAGCATGAAGTGCAGGTTGCCGTCCTTGGCGTGCCCGAAGATCACGCTGCGCTCGTACTTGTGCTTCGCGAACAGCTCGGCCAGGTCGCCGCAGAGATCGGCCAGGGCGGGCACCGGGACGGCCACGTCCTCCAGCAGCGCCGTCGTGCCGCTGGGCCGGGCGCCGGCGACCGCGGCGTACAGGTTCTTGCGGATGCGCCACAGGGCGGCCCGGCCGGCGCCGTCCCCGCTCAGCCGCGCCGGGGCGGCGAGGTTCAGCCGGGAGAAGAGCCGCGCGGCCTCCCGCTCGCGTTCGGCGAGCGGCTCGGGGTCGGACTCCTGCCACTCCACCAGCAGCGCCGCGTGGTCGCGCACCTCCAGCGTCCGCAGCACGTCGTCGGCGCCCGGATCGGTCGCGGCCACCCGCAGCGACTCGGCGTCGAGCAGTTCGACGGCGGCCGGCCCGGCCGCGACGATCTCCGGCACGGCGGCCATCGCCTCCCGCAGCGTCGGGAAGACGACCAGGCCGGTCGCGGCGAGGCGGTGCAGCGGCACCGTCCGCAGCACGGCCTCCGCGACGAACGCCAGCGTGCCCTCGCTGCCGACGACCAGGTGGGCGAGGATCTGGGCGGGGGAGTCGTGGTCGAGGAAGCTGTTGAGGCCGTAGCCCATGGTGTTCTTGATGGAGAACTGCGCCTTGAGCCGGCGTACGGAGTCCGGGTTGCCGCGGATGCGGTCGCGCAGCCGCACCAGACCTTCGGCGAGGGCGGGCTCGAGGGCGCGCAGGCGCGCGTCGGCGTCGGGGGCCGCGGTGTCGAGCACGGTGCCGCTGGGCAGCACCAGCGTCATCGACTCCAGCGTCCGGTAGGTGTTGGCGTGCGTGCCGCAGGTCATGCCGCTGGAGTTGTTGGCGACGACCCCGCCGATCGTGCACGCCGACTCGCTGGCCGGGTCGGGCCCCAGCTTGCGGCCGTACGCGGCGAGCCGGGCGTTGACCTGACGCAGCACGGCCCCGGGCTGCACCCGGACGCGGGCGCCGCCGTCGAGCACCTCGACACCCCTGAAGTGCCTGCGGGTGTCGACGAGCAGGTGCTCGCTCACGCCCTGCCCGCTCAGGCTGGTGCCGCCGGACCGGAAGGTCAGCGGCAGCCCGGTACGCATCAGCGCCGCCACCTGCGCCGCGTTTTCCGGCACCACGACGGCCTGCGGGGTCAGCAGGTAGTGGGAGGCGTCGTGCGCCATCCCGAGCCGGTCGCTCGCCCGGGCCCGGGTGATCCCCGGGACGGCGGCCTCGACCGCCGCCAGCACGGCGGGGTCCGGCGGGGTGAACCGCCGGGGTTCGGCATCGGCAAGGCTCATGATCTCAACGCTTCCGTCCGGAGACGCCGGTGCGTCTCTATCGCCGCGGGTCGATGTGGATCTTCGGGCCCGGACCCGCGCCGGCCGGGCGGCGTCCGGCCAGCACCCCGGAGGCGTCGTCCAGGCCGACGGTGGCGGCCACGAGCGGGCGGGCGTCGACCGAGCCGTCCGCGTACGCCTCGATGGTCCCGGCCAGACCGGCCGATCCGCTGAGCACGCCGACGGCGGTGACGTCCCTGAGTGCGAGGTCGCGGGTGTCGATCCGGCTGGGGAACCCCGCGAGACCGATACAGACTACCCGGCCCCCGGGCCTGACCAGGTCGAGCGCGAGCGCCGGGAGGTCCGCCGCGTTCGACGCGTCGACCACCGCGTCCCACGGGAGGGACGGCAGTGACGCCCGGGTCCACGCCGCGAATCCGAGGTCGCGGGCCAGCCGCAGCGTGGGTTCGTCGCGGCCCATCAGATGCACCCGTGCGCCGCGCGCCCGCGCGAGCAGCGCGACGAGCAGGCCGATCGTCGACGACCACCTGCCCGGGCCCGGCGACGGGCGGCTCGACGTCCCTGACCTCGGCCCTTCCCGGGCCGGTGATGACCAGTGCCCGCATGTGCCCCGCCTAGTGAGAAGGGGACGGACAAGGCTGGGTCTTCTTTGGCAGACATGCGGGTCACGGCCGGGGCGGCACCCAGTAGGGCGTCGCAAGGCCGCGTACGCCGACCCGGGCGGTGAACAGGAGCCCGGACCCCGGATGCGCGGCCGGGTCGGCGCCGGTGGCGGCCGTGGTGATGACGAGGATGTCGAGGTCCGGCCCGGCGAAGGCGGGGCAGGTGACGTTCGGCGCGCCGACCTCGACCGTGGCGAGCAGGCGCCCCCTTGGGTCGCGGCACTCGACCCGGCCGCCGCCGAAGACGGCGATCCACAGGTTGCCCTCGGCGTCGGCGCACATCCCGTCGGGCATGCCGCCGGTGAGCCGGAACGCCTCCCTCCGCGGCCCGGTCCGGCCGGTGGCCGGGTCGTAGTCGCGCTCCCACACCACGCCCGGCGTGCTGTCGATGTTGTAGAGGCGGTCGCCACCGGGACTCCAGGCCAGGCCGTTCGACAGCGTCAGGTCCTCGTCGAGGGTGACGCAGGCCGTGCCGTCGAGGCGGACCAGCACCTCTTGGCCCTTCCGGTCGTCCAGCGCCATGCTGCCGACCAGGAAACGCCCGGCCGGATCCACGGCGCCGTCGTTGAGCCTGCTGCGTACGCCGGGGGGCAGCACCCGGGCGAGCTCGGTGCGGCGGCCGGCGGTGTCGACCCGGGTGAGGACCTCGCGCTCGGCGACGACGAACTCGCCGTCCGCCGAGACGGCGACCGCGCCCACGGTGCCGCCGAAGGTGTGCGACCCGGTGGGCTCCACCGTCCCGGTGACCGGGTCGAGCCGTCCCTCGTGCACCGCGCCCGCGTCGATGTCCACCCACAGCAGGCTCCGCCTGGCGGGATCCCACACGGGGCCCTCGCCGAGGGCGTACACGGCGTCGGAGGCCCGGACGGCGGTGAACCGCCCGGTCATGGGACCTCCCGCCCGGCGGCGACCGCACGCGTGGACGGCGGAACGCCGGGGACCGCCCGCGGCGGAGGGAGCGCAAGCGCGGCCATGCCCCGGATACTAGATCCGGTTTCGGGTGGGAGAAAAGGTGCCGATTTCGCGCCGATCCTCCTGCCCGGGTGGGAGGGGGCGCCCGGCGGCGGCCGCTGCCCGCGGTTCCGCGCGACCGGGCCCGGCGGGCTCACGGACGTTCAGGGGCGGGGAGGGCGATCGCGGTGACGACGCGCCCGTCGTTCACCGCCCACCGGCCGGACAGGACGCGCGTGCCGGGGGCGGGGTCGGCGACCAGGAGCCGGGCGCGGAAGCTCCCCGAGGGCTCGATGTCCACGACGGCTTCGGAGAAGTCGAGCCAGCGGCCGGTCAGTGGATACCACACCTTGTAGACCGACTCCTTGGCGCTGAACAGCAGCCTGTCCCAGCAGACCGTGCCGTCCGCCTCGCCCAGCTTCCGCAGGGCCGCGGTCTCCCCGGGGGAGGCGACGACGGGAAGGACTTCTTTGGGGAGGGGCTCGTGCGGTTCGGCGTCGATGCCGATCGCGCGCGCGAGGTGGGCG
>JADGHC010000474.1 GCA_019689655.1 Microbispora sp. | reverse complement strand
CACGACCTGGCCGGCGTGCAGGTGATCGACCACACCGGCCGGATCGTCTCGACCAGCGACACCCTGGTCGGCCGGCCCCGGATGGCCGCGTTCCGGCCGGAACTGACCAGGCCGGAGGCGAGCAAGGTGCTCTGCGACTCCCCGGCGTTCCCGGACCGGTGCATGCGGATCGTCGCGTTCCGCTTCGACAACGACGGCGGCCTGTGGACGATCTACGCCGCCGACCACGCCGTACCCTGGTATGTCAGCGGCCCGTTGCTGGCGGGGCTGCTCGGCGGCTCGCTCGTGCTGATCGCGCTGACCGCGCTGGGCACGTACCAGACCGTGCGCAAGGCGCTCGGCCCGGTGGAGGCGATAACGAGCAAGCTCGCCAAGATCACCGCGACCGACCTGAGCCAGCGGGTGCCGGTGCCGAAGTATCACGACGAGATACGGCGGCTCGCCGAGACCGCCAACCAGACGCTTGACCGGGCGGAGGCGGCCGTCGAGCAGCAGCGGCGCTTCGCCTCCGACGCCTCCCACGACCTGCGCAGCCCGCTGACCGCGATGCGTGCGGAGATCGAGGAGGCGCTGCTGCACAGCGAGGACACCGACTGGCCGGCCACCGCCCGCGCCCTGCTGGCCAGCTGCGACCGCCTGCAGGCGCTGGTGACCGACCTGCTCCAGCTCGCCCGGCTCGACGCCGGCGCGGCACCCCGGCGGGAACCCCTCGACCTCGGCGACCTCGCCGCCCGCGAGCTCGACCGCAGACCGCGCAAGGTGAAGGTGGTGCGGGATCTGGCGCCCGGCGTGGTCGTCGTCGGCGACCGGCTGGCCCTGGCGCGTCTGCTCAACAACCTCCTCGACAACGGCGAACGGCACGCGGTCTCCACGATCACGGTGACCGTGCGCCGCGAGGGCGGCAGGGGCGTGCTGGAGGTGCTCGACGACGGCGCGGGTATCCCGCCCGACAAGCGGGAGCTGGTCTTCCAGCGCTTCACCCGGCTCGACGCCGCCCGCTCGAAGGACACCGGAGGCACCGGGCTCGGCCTGTCCATCGCCCGTCAGATCGCCCAGGCGCACAACGGCACGCTCACGATCGAAGACAGCGACCAGGGCGCCCGTTTCGTGCTGCGGCTGCCGCTCGCGCCCGCCCGCTGACGGTCACCCCGCTCGCACCCGCTCGCTCAGCCCGCGTCCCCACGGCGGCGTTCTCAGGCAGCCACGGTTCCACGGCACCGCGCCGGGCCCGTCGCGATGCTGCTCGGCCTGATGACGCTGCTGACGGTGGCCAATCTGGTGGGCGCACTCGCTCCCAGCCTCCCCGTGATGCTGGCCGCCCGGGTGCTGACCGGCGTGAGCATCGGCGGCTTCTGGGCCTTCGCCGCCGATCTGGGCACACGCCTGGTGCCCGAGGAGGCGGTCGGCAGGGCCACCTCGGTCATCCTGAGCGGGGTGTCGGTGGCGTCGGTGCTCGGCGTCCCCGCGGCGACGCTGGTCGCCTCGTACGCGGGGTGGCGCACGGCGTTCGCGGCCCTGGGCGTTCTGGCGTTGATCCTGCTGGTGGTGCTGGCCGTGGTGCTGCCGCCGATGCCCGCCGAGGAGGGGGAGACGGCTTCCGCGGCGCGCTGTCGGGACCGCTCAAGGTGGTCCTGGTCACCACCGTGCTGATCATCACCGGGCACTTCGCCGCCTACACCTATGTCCGGCCCTACCTGGAGCAGGCCGCGCACGCCGGTGCCGGGCTCGTCGGCACCGCGCTGCTCGTCTACGGTGCCGCCGCGGTCGTCGGCAACTTCGTCGGGAGCGCGCGAGCGGCCGGGAACCCGAAACCGGTGCTGATCGCGCGGGCCGTGCTGATCGCCGTGGCCACCGCCGCGCTCGCGCTGACCGGACTGCCTCTGGTCATGCTGGTCGTGTGGGGCCTCGGGTACGGCGGCGTGGGCGTTGCCCTGCAGCTATGGATCATGAGGACGGGCGGCGGTGAGCTGGGCACCGCGCTGTTCGTCGGCGCCTTCAACGTCTCCGTCGCGCTCGGCTCGTTCGCGGGCGGCCGGGTCGTGGACGGCCTGTCGATCTCCGGGGCGATGTGGCTGGGAGCGATCCCGGCCGCGCTCACCGCCGTCTTCGCCGGCGTCTGGGGCAGGATCAGGTGATGTCAGTCATCCTCGGGCATGACGATCACCGTGGGCACCGGGACGCGCAGGGCCTCGGCGACCGCGTCCTCCAGCTCCCCCGGCGTCTTGACGGCACAGCCCCGCGCGCCGTACGCGGCGGCGAGCGCGGGGAAGTCGGGCGCGTGCAGGTCAACGGCGACCGGCCGCATGCCCCGCTGCCGCATCTCCTCGCGGATCTGCCCGAATCCGCCGTTCACGGAGATGACGATCGGCAGGCTAAGCTCCAGCTCCACCGCCGTGGCCAGCTCCTGCAGGCTGAACTGGAAGGCGCCGTCGCCGGCCAGCGCCACCACGGGGAGATCGGGCCGCCCGAGCTTGGCGCCGATGGCGGCCGGCAGCGCGAAGCCCAGCGTGCCGAACCCCGTGGGGAACAGGAACCGCCCGGGCGGGTCCACCGGCATGCCGACGAGCGCACCGTGGTAGACGAACATCGAGTTGTCCCCCACCACGACGGTCTCCGGCGGCATGGCCCGGCGCAGCGCCGCGAGCTGGCCGGACCACCTGCGGGTGAGCTCGTCGAGCTCCGCCTTGTACCCCACGCCGGGGTCCCGCGCACGACGCGGCCACGGTACGGCGCCCCGCCGGTCGAGCCGTTCGGCCAGTCCGCGCATGGCGAGCTCCGCGTCCGCGACGATGGCCACGTCGGCCACGTGGTCGCCGTACATCTGCCCGGGGTCGACGTCGATCCGCACGAGCCGGCCCGAGAGGGTGAAGGCGTCCTCCCACAGGTCGGCGGGGCCCAGCTCGGTGCCGACGGCCAGCACGACGTCGCACGCGGCGAGCCACCGGCGGACGGCCGCAAGATGCAGCGTGGTGCCGAGCGCGAGCGGGTGGCTCTCGGGCACCGTGCCCTTGCCGTTGACCGTGGTCACGACCGGCGCGCCGAGCCGTTCCGCCAGGCGCATCGCCAGCCGGCCCACCGGGGACTGGCCGTCTCCCCCGCGCCGCTCACCCGGGCATTGGGCGCCGCCGCCCAGCACGAAACCCGGGCGGCGCGCCACGCGCAGCAGCCGCGCCGCCGCGTCGAGCGCCGCCGGATCGGGCTCGCGCCGGGTGATCCGGTACGGCGGCACGATTTTGACCTGGCCCTTCAGGTCGAGCAGGTCGAAGGGGATCTCGACGTGGACCGGCCGGGGACGTCCCTCGGCGAAGCGCCCGAAGGCGCGGGCGACGGCCGCGGGGATCTCCCGCACGGTCGTCACTCGGTGGCTCCAGGCGCACAGCGCGTCGATCGCCCGTGACTGGTCCCTGCTCTCGTGCAGGTAGCCGCGGCCGTCGCGGGGATGGCCGGTGGGGACGCCCGGGGAGACGAGCAGGATCGGGGAGGAGTCGGAGTACGCCTGCCCGAGTGCCGTGGCCGCGTTGACGACGCCGGGGCCGGTGGTGGTGACGACGACGCCGGGCCTGCCGGTCACCCTGGCGTACCCGTCGGCGGCGTATCCCGCCCCCTGCTCGTGGCGGGGAGTCACGCATCGCATGCCCGCCCGGTCGAGCTCCTCGTAGATGGCGAGGTTGTGGGTGCCGGGAATGCCGAAGATCGTGTCGACGCCGTGCAGCCGCAGCGCCTCGGCCAGGGCGCGCGCCCCCGTGGGCGTCGTGATCGTTCCCGCCTGGGGGATCAGGTCATGGCCGTCCACGTATCACATCCCGGGGAGAGCGGAGGGGTTTCCCTTGGGGTTTCCTGAAATGGTTTCCCCTTTCCGCCCATCGCGCTACCGTTCGGGCGCCGATTTTTTCTCCGGTTATCGGAAACGTCTCCGGGGACGCGACCCCACCTCGTGTTCGTCCGATCCGCGGACCAGCACATTCTCGATGGACTTGACGGCCTGGCACACCATCCGATTCACCGTCTCGGCGGTGTGTGAGGCGATGTGCCCGGTGATCAAGAGGCGATCGGGGAAATCCCGCTGCAATTCGAACGCTTCTCTGCAGTCGTGGCCGTAGAAGCCGTCGAAGACCGCCATCCCGACCCGGCCCTTCTCCAGACCGGTGTACAGGGCGCCGGGACTGACGATGGCCGGGCGGGCGGTGTTGACGAGGACGGTGCCCTCCGGCATCCGGTCGATCACCAACGCGTCGATCATCCCTCTGGTCTCGCCGGTCTCCGGCACCATGACCACGAGGATGTCGCTGCTCTCGGCCAGGTCGAGCAGGGGCCGGTAAGAGATGCCGAGCTCCCGCTCGACGTCCGGTTTGCGGGTGCGGCTGTAGTAGGACACGCGGACGCCGTAGCCCCGGCGCAGGATCTCCGCGATGCGCCGGCCGTTCAAGCCCATGCCGATGATGCCGATGTTGCGGGCGGCGAACTCGCGGGGCAGTTCCCCGGGGCTCCGCCATCCGGGGACCCGGGTGCCCAGCTGCCGGGGGATGCCCAGGGCGGCGTTGATGATCTGGGCGACCGTGAATATCGCGACCGCGTCGACGGCCGCGCCCCGTGTGTTGGTGACGGCGATGCCCAGCCGGTCGGCCTCCGCCACGTCGACGAAGTTCTCGTAGCCCACGCCGAGGAAGGCCACGACTTTCAGCGTCTCGCGCGCCGCGCGCAGCACCCGCGCGGTCGCCCGCTCCTCACCGCCGTGCAGGTAGGCGACCGCTCCCCGCAGCTCGCGCACCAGCTGATCCTCGGTCAGCGACGACTCGCGCCGCCGTACCGTGAGCCCCCGCCGGGTGAGCGGTTCGAGCAGCGCCGGGTCGATGCCCACCCCTGTCACCAGGACCGTCCCACCCCTGCGCGCCGCCCCGGCCACCGGCCGCGACTGCCCGGGACGATAGTCCGTTATATCCCTCGGAGCCGCGGTTTGGGAC
>JADGHC010000473.1 GCA_019689655.1 Microbispora sp. | reverse complement strand
GGCCAACGGGTGGCCGCTGGTCATCGGCGAGTTCGGCTGGCAGTTCAACTCGGGCGAGGTGGACCACGAGACGATCCTGTCCGAGGCGCAGGCGCGCGGCCTGGGCTGGCTCGGCTGGTCCTGGAGCGGCAACAACGACCCCATCCTGGACATGACGGTGAACTTCGCCCCCAACCAGCTCACCACCTGGGGCACGAGGATCTTCAACGGCCCCAACGGCATCAAGGCGACCGCCAAGGAGGCCTCGATCTACAGCGGCGCGTCCCCCAGCCCGTCGCCGTCGGTGTCACCCAGTCCGTCGCCGTCGAAGTCGCCGTCCCCCAGCCCGTCGAGCTCCCCGGGCACCTCGCCGTCGCCCAGGGTGCGGCGCGGCCCACGACCCCCTCCGGTGCCCGGCGGCCCGCGAGTTCACGCCGTTGATGCGCGCCGAGCGAGACGCATAACCACAACTCGCGCAGTTCTTCAATAAAGCCGGGCTCCGGCGATTCAGTCGCCGGAGCCCATATCCCTGCTCTGGGAATGAACGCTTGCGTGCTCGAAAACGCTCACCGACGCATCGATGTACGAGCACTCACGCTTCGAGCCTGTCTTCCAATCAGCCCACGCCAGGTCATCCGGAGCTGCTTTTCGGCTGGTTCATTCCGCAAAGACGTCGGGCGGCCTTCTAATCGAACCCTCAGCCGAAGAAAGCGGGGAACTGGTCGCAGCAGTGGCCGGCGACGTAGACGTCCCAGAAGATGTCGTCGAGGTCGGGGGAGGAGCAGCTGCTCCGGCAGTCGCCGAAGGTGTTGAAACTGGGAGTGCTACCACCCCATACGGTGGGAGCGACGACCGCACTGGCCCCACCGTCCGCACTGGCCGCCGTGGCGCTTACGGCGAGAGCACCACCGGCGAGCGCGGTGCTGAACGCGAGTCCGGCGATGACCTTCTTGAGCTTGGGCATCATGTGTCCCCTCTGAAAGGATCGATTGCCTGGTTTGTACGGCATGCCCGATTAATTAGGCATGTCGCTCGATGACCGTTCGGTGGCCATCAACCCGCGACACGATGATTTCCTCGCAGAATGGGCGATAAACGGTGATCTACACTATTTGATGCCTTATTGCTCCAT
Organism: Microbispora sp.; assembly: GCA_019689655.1. Taxonomy (GTDB): domain Bacteria; phylum Actinomycetota; class Actinomycetes; order Streptosporangiales; family Streptosporangiaceae; genus Microbispora. The sequence continues at coordinate 3,880 of JADGHC010000473.1, read as the reverse complement.
ATGAGGCATTCGCTGGCCACTTATGACGGCTTTATCCCTGAATGTCCGATTTCTGCGTGTGTGGACGCAATGGACGCCGCCGGACTCGCGCGTCCGCCGGGCCCGGATGATGAACCGGCTCGCCGAGTGCTCGGCCGACCACGTGGCCGACGTGCGGGGCTCTCGCCCCGGCTCGGAGGCGGCGCCGCGAGCCTCGGCGCCGCCCGAAGTGGGCCTCACGGCCCTCGCCCGGCCCGCCGGGCCGGGCGGATTCGCTCCTGGTCCGTCCGCTCAGGCGGCGTTCGTCTCCGCGTGCGGCGCGGCGGTCTCCGCGGATTCCGTCGCGGGCTCCGCGGCCGGCTCCGCGGCCGGCTCCCCGTCGGCGTCCCCGGCGGCGTCCCCGGCGGTGTCCTCGGCGGCGGCGTCGGGGTGCGCCGCGATGAACCGCTCGATGACCTCGTCGGCCATCTTCCCGCGCTGCGGCACCTCCAGCCCCTGCTCACGGGCCCATTCGCGGACGTCCGTCAGCGTGTAGCCACGCAGGCGCGGCGAGGTGTCGGCGGCCTTCTTGGACCGCGACGCCTGCTTCACCTCACGGGCGCTCTCCAGCACTTGCTCGATGAACGCGAGCGCCTCGGTCAGCCGCCGGTGGTTCGCGTCGGACAGGTCGATGGCGAAGGTCCGGTTCAGCAGCGGGAACTCCCGTCTCGCCACATCGTCGCCCTCGGAGTGGTCGAGGTCGTCAACCAGTATCACCTTCTGCGCCACGTGCAGCCCTTCCAGGGTGGATCTTCGTCTATCTGGACCGTGGCATCCTACTGGTGCTTCGATCATCTGCCCGCCTTTCCTGGACCTTCGGCTCCGGGCCGCGCCGGTGGAGGTGCGCGACCGGTCCGCCTTCCGGCCCGTTCGTCGCCGAATCTCCCCCCGGGACGCGGGTAGGGGCGAGGACATGCCGGAAGGGCATCTCATCCATCGCTACGCCCGCGAGCAGCACGAGGCGCTCGCCGGGCGGGTGGTCACGGTCACCAGCCCGCAGGGCAGGTTCGACGCCCGGCCGTACGACGGCAGGGTCGTCGAAGGCGTGGAGGCGCTCGGCAAGCACCTGCTCTACCGGCTGGAGGACGCGCCGCCCATCCACGTGCACCTCGGCATGCAGGGCCTGTTCCTGAGGTACGACGACCCGGCGGCCCCGCCGCGCAAGGGCGTCCGGCTGCGCCTGGCCACCGGCGAGACGGCGTTCGACCTGATCGCGCCCGCCCGCTGTGAGGCGATGGACGAACCGGCGCTGGCGGCGTTGCGCACCGCGACCGGCCCCGACCCGCTGCGCGGCGACGGCGACAAGGGCGAGGCGGTACGGCGGCTGCTGGCCACCCGCGTCCCGGTCGGCGCGGCCGTGCTCGACCAGGCCGTGTGGTCGGGCATCGGCAACGCGTGGCGGGCGGAGCTGCTCTTCCTCACCGGCCTGGACCCCGCCGCCCGCGACATCGGCGCCGAGGCCGCCGGCCGGTTGTGGGACACCGCCGTACGGTATCTCGCGCTGGGCCGGGACGCCGGGCAGGTCGTCAGCGACCCGGACGCACCGGACGAGCGCTGGGTCTACAAACGGGAGCGCTGCCGCCGCTGCGGAGCCGCCGTACGGACCTGGACGCTGGCCTCCAGAACGGCGTACGCGTGCCCGGCCGAGCAGCGCCCGCAGGCCCCTTGACCCGGGAATTCGGCCGAAGGCCGAGGCGTCCGGGCCTCCGGCGGCCGAAGCGCTGCAGACCGGCCACAAGGGCCGCGACGTCGCCGCGCTCACCGGCTTCATCGCCGGAAAATCCCGTGCTGTGTGCGCCTTCCGAAGGGTCAAACGGCGAAGAACCGGTCGGCGAAAGACTCCCATTGGGCGAGGAAGTCGATGCTTTCGTCCCGCAGCCAGTTGAGCTGCAGGCCGTCGAGGAAGGCGAGCAGCTCGACGGCGGCCTGACCGGGCCGGGGATGCCAGGCCAGCAGGTAGCGCTCAAGCATGGCGCGGCCCTCGCGCAGGCGCGTCGCGAAGTAGGAGTACGCCGGGTGCCCGGGGTCCAGTGCCTCGGCCGACAGCACCGTATAGAGCTGCACGAGTGAACGCTGCGTGAGGTTGCGGCGGACGAACGCGGTCATGACGGCACGGGCCGTGGCCGGGTCGGGGGCCGGTTCCAGGACGTCGGCAACGCTGGTGAGGTCGAGCTCGTCCCTGCGTTCCAGGACCGCGATGAGCAGCTCCTCACGGGAGCGGAAGTGGTGCAGCAGCCCCGCCTTGGTCATGCCGCAGGCGTCGGCGAACGCCTCCAGCGTGACGCCCTTGAACCCGGAGGCGGCGATCAGCTCGGTGGCCGCCCGCAGGATCTCCTCGCGGCGTTCGGCGAGCGGCAGCCGGCGCCGTCCCCTGGCGGGGGCCATGCGGTCGCCTCCTCGGAGACGGGGGGATTGATTTGATCACGATACCAGCCTAGGTTATCTACCGTTTGGTAGATAGCGCTGTCGCGCCTGTTCAGAGAGTCATCGCGCATGTCGACGCCTCCTTCCCCCGCCCCTTCCGCCTTCTCCGACGCCGTGGCGGCCGTACGCGCCGGACGACCGGTGAACGAGGCGGCCGAGGACCTGCTGCGGCAGTTGACGCCGGAAGAACGCCTGTCGCTGCTGGACGGGGATCTGCCGTTCTGGCCGGGGATGCACGACATGATGACCAACGGCTACAACCTCACCCCGATCCCGATGGGCCGGATCGACCGGCTCGGCATCCCCGGCCTGCTGTTCTCCGACGGCCCGCGCGGCGTGGTGATGGGGAAGTCGACGGCCTTCCCGGTCTCCATGGCCCGCGGCGCCACCTGGGACGTCGAGCTGGAGGAGCGGGTCGGCACCGCGATCGGGCTGGAGGTGCGGGCCCAGGGCGGCAACTTCTTCGGCGGCGTGTGCATCAACCTCCCCCGCCATCCCGCCTGGGGCCGGGCGCAGGAGACGTACGGCGAGGACCCGATCCTGCTGGGTGAGTTCGGCGCGGCGCTGACCCGCGGCGTGCAGCGCAACGCGATGGCCGTGGCCAAGCACTTCGCGCTGAACTCGATGGAGAACGCCCGCTTCAAGGTCGACGTCACCGCCGACGACGCGGCCCTGCACGAGGTCTTCCTGGCCCACTTCCGGCGGGTGGTCGAAGAGGGCGTCTCGGGCATCATGACCGCCTACAACTCGGTCAACGGGGAGTGGGCCGGGCAGAACGAGCACCTGATGGAAGGCGTGCTCCGCGGCATGTGGGGCTTCGAGGGCGTCACCGTCTCCGACTTCATCTGGGGCCTGCGCGACGCCGCCGCCTCGCTGCGCGCCGGGCTCGACGTGGAGGAGCCCTTCAGCCAGCAGCGCGCCCTGCACCTGCCCGCGGCTCTGAAGGAGGGCCGGGTCGGCTGGGACCACGTCGACCGGGCGGCCCGCCGCGTCCTGTCCACCCAATTGCGCCACTACGCGACGCGGGACGAGGACGAGCCGTCGATCGACGTGGTGTTCAGCGCGGAGCACCGCGCGCTGGCCCGTGAGGTCGCCTCCCGGAGCATGGTGCTGCTCAAGAACGAGCCGGTCGGCGATGCTCCCCTGCTGCCGCTGGACGGCGACTCGCTCACCTCGCTCGCGGTGATCGGCCGCCTGGCCGACATGCCCAACACCGGGGACAACGGCTCCTCGGACGTGCGCGCCCCGGAGGTGATCACCGCGCTGCGCGGCCTGACCGAGGCGCTCCCGCACGTCGCGATCGCCCATGTGGCCGAGGACGACCCGGCCGCCGCGGCGGCCGCGGCGGGACGGTCCGACGCCGCCGTGGTCGTCGTCGGCTACACCGCCGCCGACGAGGGCGAGTACGTCGGCGGGGACGTGCTGTCCGACCCCGCCC
>JADGHC010000025.1 GCA_019689655.1 Microbispora sp. | reverse complement strand
CGGTGCAGCCGGCCGCCGAGCATGACGCCGAGGCCCTGGCCGACGCCGGTCCACAAGATCACGAAGTCTTCGGCGCCCCGCGCGGCGCCGTCCGCCTGCTCGGCGAGGGCCGCCAGATTGACGTCGTTCTCGATGATCACGGATTCGCCGAGCAGGGTCCGCAGCCCGGCCAGGATGCCGACGTGCCAGGTGGGCAGGTCGACCGAGTAGCGCACGTCGCCGGTGACCGGGTCGACCACTCCGCGCGTGCCGATGACGAAGCAGCGCAGCCGGGACAGTTCTATCCCGGCCGTCCCGCAGGCGCGCTGCACGGCGTCGTGGACGATCCGTACGGGATCGCCGGCCCCGCTCGGGTCCACGGTCACCTGGGCGATGACGGTCCCGGTGATGTCGGCGACGGCCGCGGTGACGCTGTCCGGCAGCACCTCCAGTCCCGCGACGTACGCGCTGGAGGGGTTGACCCCGTACAGGGCGGCGTTGGGACCCCGGCCGCCGGGGCGCTCCCCCGCGGCACGGACCAGCCCACGCGTCTCCAGCCGCGCCAGGAGCTGGCCCGATGTGACCTTGGACAGCCCGGTAAGCTCTCCCAACTCGGCCCTGGTCAGCGGGCCCCTGGAGATGAGGAGTTCCAATGCCGCGCGGTCGTTGATCTGCCGTAGCAGCCGAGGCGTACCCGGTCGTTGAGGCACCGGCTGGTTCCCCTCTCGTCACGATCCGCTAACGCGGTCTTTTTTATAAGAAAGTTTCTTGTTAGTTTATCGCCAGCCGGCCCGGAGGCAACCGATGAGCCTCGGGACGCCAGCGCGCCGACCGAAAGGAGAGCGCCTTCCAGCAGGTGAGCGGCCCGCCGACACCCCCCGCGAGGCGCACCCCCGACGCGAAGCCGGGAAGGGAGAAACTCATCATGAAGATCGCGAAGATCGCGGTCGCGACAACCGCGACCGCTGCCCTGGCCCTGGGACTCGCCGCTTGCGGAAGCGACGACTCCGGGAGCACGAACGCCCCGTCGGCCTCCGCCGCCGCGAGCGGCCCCAAGTTCGCGGGCCAGACTCTTACCGTGTGGCGACTCGGCGCGCCCACCGATGTCGCCAACAAGTACATGGACGACTTGAACGCCAAGTTCAAGGAGCAGACGGGCGCCGATGTGAAGGTCCAGTGGATCCCCTGGCCCGACGCCCAGAAGAAGTGGACCACCGCGCTCGCCGGAGGCGAGGGCCCGGACGTCACCGAGTTCGGCAACGACCAGGTCGCCGCCTGGGTGGCGCAGGACGCGCTCGCGGACATCACCGACGCGGTCAAGAGCGACCCCGAGCTCCAGCAGATCCCGCAGAACCTGTGGAGCTACGAGACCATCGACGGCAAGATCTACGCCGTGCCGTGGGGCGGCGGCACCCGCGCCGTGCTGTACCGCAAGGACTGGTTCGAAAAGCTCGGCATCGAGATCCCCAAGACCTGGGACGAGCTGGTCGCCGCGGCCAAGAAGATCGTGGAGAAGGAAGGCAAGGACGTCGACGGCTTCGCCTTCAACGGCGGCTCCGACGCGAACATGTCCCTGTCGCCGTTCGTCTGGTCCGCCGGGGGCGACTTCGCCAAGTTCGAGGGCGGCAAGTGGGTGGGCCTGCTCACCCAGCCGGGCTTCAAGGAGGGCTTCCAGTTCTACACGGACCTGGTCGCCAAGAACGGCGTGTCCGGCAAGGGCCGCCTGACCCAGAACTCCGTCGACATCGCCCAGCGCTTCGCCGCCGGCAAGGTCGGCATGTACGTCACCGGCGGGTGGGACATCGCCGCCATCAAGGAGCAGAGCAAGGGCAAGATCGACGAGTCGAAGATGGCCTTCTTCTCGGTGCCGTCCAAGGACGGCTCCGGGCCGGCCCCGGCCTTCCAGGGCGGCAACGACATCGCGGTCTGGAAGGACACCAAGAACCCCGAGCTCGCCATCGAGTACGTCAAGCTCGCCGCGGGCAAGGAGTTCGGCGTCCGGTACGCCAAGGAGGGCGGCCTGCTCCCGCTCTACCCCGACGCGCTCGAGGAGATGGGCGGCGACCCCGCCCAGAAGCCGTTCACGGACACCTTCAAGGTCGCCAGGGGCTTCCCGGCCAGCCCCAACTGGGCCGAGGCCAACGACACCAAGGCCGTGCTGCAGAACGCGGCGCGTGAGGTGATCGAAGGCAAGAAGAGCGTCGACCAGGCTCTGGCGGACGCGAACACCGAGCTTGAGACGATCCTCAACCAGTAGATCGATGACTCAGACGTCAACCCTCGCCCGGGGCGGAGCCGGCACCTCCGCCCCGACGCGGCGCGGCCGGACGCGCGGATCGGGGCTGTCCCCGAAGATCGTTCCGTACGTCCTGCTCCTGCCGGGCCTCCTGGTCATCGCGGTGCTGCTGCTCTACCCGATGTACCAGATGGTGGAGATGTCCTTCCACAAGGTCGGGCTGCGGCAGATCAAGGCCATCAATCCCGCGCCGGCCGACTTCGTCGGCCTGGACAACTACAACAGCGTCCTCGGCTCGCCCCTGTTCTGGTCGTCGCTGCGCAACACGGTGGTCTTCGCCGCCGTCACCGTCGCGCTGACGCTCGTCCTCGGCACGCTGGTCGGCCTGCTGCTCAACCGGCTCGGCCGCAAGATGTCCACGTTCGTGGTCGTCGGCATCATGGCCGCCTGGGCGACCCCGCCGACCGCGCAGGCCGTCGTATGGAAGTGGCTGTTCGACTCCGACTCCGGCGTCGTCAACTGGCTGCTGAACCTGCTGCCCGACGGGCTGTCGCGGCTGCTGTTCGGCCGTTCCGACTGGACCGGCCAGCCCTGGTTCAACGACACGTACACGCTCTATTTCGTGCTGATCGTGGCCGTGGTGTGGGCGTCGTTCCCGTTCATCGCGGTCTCGGTGCTCGCCGGTTTGAAGAGCATCCCGTCGGAGCTGTACGAGGCGGCGAAGATGGACGGCTCCGGCGCGGTCACCACGTTCCGGAGAATCACGTTCCCGCTGCTCAAGCCGGTGTTCTCGGTGCTTGTCGTGCTGTCGATCATCTGGGACTTCAAGGTCTTCACGCAGCTCTACCTGCTCGCCGGCGGCACCACGAACCGGGACGCGTTCAACCTCTCGCTGTGGAGCTACGCCGAGGCGTTCGGCGGCAGCGCGCCGAAGCTGGGCCTCGGCGCCGCCATCGCGGTCGTGCTGACCGTGATCCTGCTGCTGATCACCCTCGTCTACGTCCGGCAGATCGTGAAGACGGAGGACGACATCCGATGAACCCGCTCGCGCGCAGGAAACTCGTGCAGATCGCGCTGAACGCGGCCGGGATCGCGGTGTTCCTCTTCGCGGTCTTCCCCGTGTACTGGATGGTCGCCACGGCCTTCAAGCCGAACGACCAGATCTTCACCACGAGCTTCATCCCGTTCCCCAGCCCGCCGTCCCTGGACCACGTCGAGCGGGTCTTCACCAAGGGCGTGGGCGACCTCCCGATCTGGCAGTACCTGCTCAACAGCACGATCGTGGCGCTCAGCGCCGTCGTGCTCGGCGCGGTCTTCGCGCTGCTCGCGGCGACCGCCGTGGCACGCTTCCGCTTCCGCTTCCGCACCTCCTTCCTGATCCTGCTGCTCATCGTGCAGATGGTGCCGGCCGAGGCGCTGCTGATCCCGCTGTTCACGATGGTCAAGCGGATCGGCCTGTACGACCAGCTCCTCGGCCTGATCGTCATCAACGTCGGCCTGACGCTGCCGTTCTCCGTCTGGATGCTGCGCACGTTCGTCGCGGCCGTGCCCAAGGAGCTGGAGGAGGCGTCCTGGATCGACGGCGCCGGCCGGTTCACCACCTTCTGGCGGGTGCTGTTCCCGCTGGTCGCCCCTGGCCTGGTCGCCACCAGCATCTTCGCCTTCATCACCACCTGGAACGAGTTCGTGTTCGCCCTGACCCTCATCAACGACCAGGGCAAATACACGATGCCGGTCGCCCTGAACTACTTCGTCGGCCAACGGTCGACCGACTGGGGCGGCATCATGGCCGCCTCCACCCTGATGACCATCCCGGTCCTGGTGTTCTTCCTGCTGGTCCAGCGGCGGATGGTCTCCGGCCTCGTCGCGGGGGCGGTCAAGGGATAACCACTCCGGCACCGGCGCCACACGCCCGCGCGGCGCGCGCACGGCCGCCCGTTCGCGCTCGTACGGCCGCTCGTACGGCGGCCTGGACGGCCACCGCGCCCCGGTGGCCGTACGGGCCACGCCCGCGCGCCCTCACCTGTCTGTCATCTAAGGAGCCGAGACATCATGTCCGCCACCCGCGATCCCCTGACGGGGGCCGCCGACCCGTCCACGCGTACCGGCGACCGGGGCCTGCACCGGCTCGCGGCGGGCGCACTGCTGGTCTCCTTCCGGGGCACGACCGCGCCGGACTGGGTCCTGCGCGGCCTGGAGGACGGCCTGGGGGGCGTCTGCCTCTTCGGGTTCAACGTCGCGGACGGCGAGCAGGTCGCCGCGCTCACCGCCCGCTTGAACGAGGCGGGACGGCCGGTCGTCTCCCTGGACGAGGAGGGCGGGGACGTCACGCGGCTGGCCTACCACACCGGCAGCGCCTACCCGGGCAACGCGGCGCTCGGCGCGGTCGACGACGTGAGCCTGACCGAGCGTGTCTACCGCGCGATGGCCGCGGAGCTGGCGCGGTGCGGGGTGAACCTCGACATGGGCCCGGTGGCCGACGTCAACACCGCCGACGACAACCCGATCATCGGCACCCGGTCGTTCGGCTCGTCACCGGACCTCGTGGCCCGGCACACGGTCGCCGCCGTACGCGGCCTTCAGTCGGCGGGGATCGCCGCCTGCGTCAAGCACTTCCCCGGCCACGGCGCCACCCATCAGGACTCGCACCTGGAGATCCCGCTGGTGGACGCCTCGCTCGACCTGCTGAGGGAGCGCGAACTGGTCCCCTTCCTCGCGGCGATCGAGGCCGGCGCGAAGTCCATCATGTCGGCCCACGTGGCGGTGCCCGACCTGACCGGGACGCTGCCCGCCACGCTGAGCCGGGAGACGCTGACCCGGCTGCTGCGGTGCGAGCTCGGCTACGACGGCGTCGTGATCACCGACGCCCTCGACATGCACGCGATCAGCAAGAGCGTGGGGCTCGCGGAGGGCGCGGTGATGGCCCTGGCCGCGGGGGCCGACCTGCTGTGCCTCGGGCCGCTTCCCACTGCGGACGACGTCCGGCACATGGTGGACCACATCGCCGGCGCCGTCGCCGAAGGCAGGCTCGCGGCCGGGCGGCTGGAGGAGGCCGCCGCACGGGTGGAGGCGCTGCGCGACTGGTTCGAGACGGCGCCCGCCGCGGGGAACGGCCAGGCCGCGGACGGCGACGTCGTCGGCCTGGACGCCGCCCGCCGCGCCGTGTCGCTGACGGGCTCGGCGGGGCCGCTGGTCGATCCGTTCGTGATCGAGATCGACACGCCGCCGACGATCGCGGTGGGCGAGGTGCCCTGGGGTGTCGCGCCGTGGCTGCCGCAGGCCGAGATCGTCCGGGTCAAGCCTGAGGAGGCCGACGCCGGCGCGCTGCTCGGCCGGGCCCGGGACCGCTCGCTGATCGTGGTCGTCAAGGACGCCCACAGGCACGCCGGCAGCCGGGAGCTCATCTCCGCGCTGCTCGCCGCCCGCCCGGACGCCATCGTGATGGAGATGGGCCTGCCGATCTGGCGGCCCCGCGCCGGGGCCTACATCGCGACGTACGGCGCGGCCCGGGCCAACGCCCGGGCGGCCGTCGAGCTGCTCACGGCGTGACCCAAGGCCGGCCTGGCCCACACCCGCTTATCCGAAGCCCCGCATTCACGGGAGCGGGCGGCCGGGTGCCGTGCCCGCAGGAAGTCTCCCGGCGGCCCGATGCGAGGTCTTCCGGCAGCCGGCCGCCGTACCCGCAGGGGGCCTCCCAGAGGCCGGGTGCCGTGCCCGCTCAGGAGGCGAAGATCTCTTCCCGCGCCTGGTCGAGCGCGGCGAGGACGGCGCCGCGCAGCACCGGGTTGCCCTCCACCTGGCTCGTGGCGACCCGCGGCGGCACCGGGCAGATGCGCGCGACAGCTTCCTCCACGCGAGTGGTCAGGGCCTCCCCACCGGCCCGGCAGACCTCTCCGGCCAGCACCACGAGGCCGGGGTCGAGCACCACGCACACCGACGCCACACCGAGGGCGAGCCGCGAGGCGACCTCGTCGAGCAGCGGCTCGCCCGCGGCTCCGGCCGCCACGGCCGCGGTCACGCAGTCGGCGGCGGTGTCGCCGTCGAAGCCGCTGTGCCGGGCCAGCTCGGTGACGGCCTCGGAACTGACCAGCGACTGCAGGCCGCCCCCGAGCGTCGGCGGGCGCCCGGGAACCGCCCTGATGTCGTCGGCGAGCGGCACCCCGGGCACCGGGAGGTAGCCGATCTCCCCCGCGCTGCCCGACCGGCCGCGGTGCAGCCGCCCGCCCAGCACGACGGCCAGGCCGATGCCCCGGCCCACCCATACGAGCACGAAGTCGTCCACGTCCCGGGCGGCGCCCTTCGCGCGTTCGGCGATCGCGGCGAGGTTGACGTCGTTTTCGATCGTGACGTCCCGGCGCAGGTCGCGTGCGAGCGCCTCGTGGATGCCCTCGTGCCACTGGGGCAGGTCGAAGGAGAAGCGCACGTCCCCGGTGCGGGGATCCACGACGCCGGGGGTGCCGATCACGATGCCGCGCAGCCGCGACAGCGCCACCTTCGCGCTCCTGCAGGCCTTCACGACGACCCTGTGCACGAGCGACACCGGATCGTCCCGGCCGTCGGGAGAGGCCGTCACCTCGGCCACCACATCGCCGTTGATGTCGGCGATCGCCGCGGACACCCGGTCGGGTCCCACGTCGAGCCCCGCCACGTACGCGCAGGAGGCGACCACGCCGTACAACGCGGCGTTGGGCCCGCGGTTGCCCGCCTGCTCCCCCACGACCTCCACCAGGCCGCGTTCCTCCAGGCGTGCCAGCGTCTGGGACGCGGTGACCTTGGACAGGCCGGTGAGCTCCCCGATCTGGCCGCGGGTCAGGGGACCCGAGGCGAGCAGCAGTTCCAGGGCGGCCCGGTCGTTGATCTCCCGAAGCAGCCGGGGCACGCCAGGACGTCGCTCCATGTTCCTGCTTCCCATCGTCTGAGTCTCCGGCTCGCCGTCGGTGCGCCCGCCCACGCCCCTCCGGTCCGCTCGGCCCCCGGTGGCGCTCGGAACCATGTGCGCCCGTGAATGAACAACAAGGTTTCCAGCTAGCTTAGCGATCCGGCAAGCACGGGGAACGCCCCAGGTAGAACGTATTGGTAACGCTCCCACCTTTCATCGGGACCGCTCATGTGAGCCCCGGAGAGCGCACCGTGACGACGGGCGCCGGGATGATCCGCCATGCCGGCACTCGTGCCGGGCACGGGCAAGCGCCCCGAAGCACGCGGCGGCCGGGTGGCACCTACGGGGCCGGTCCCCGACCGGTGCCGGGAGAGACCCGCTCGGCGGAGGCGGCGCGCCGGGCCGGGTGTTCCCGGCGCCCGGGGGGCGCGTGCCGCCGGCATCGGCATCGCGGAGCACATGATCGCCCGCAAGGGGTCCCGATGCCGGGCGGCGTCCTACCGACGCCAACCAGGCGGGATAATCGACTACATGCGACTTTCTGCCCGTGTCGACTACGCCCTCCGTGCCGCCGCCGAACTCGCCGCGGCGGGTGAAGGACCCACCACGGTGGGCGAGCTGGCCAAGGAGCAGGAGATGCCCCCCAAGTATCTGGAGAACATCCTGCTGCAGATGCGCCGCGCCGGTCTGGTGCGCGGCCAGCGGGGCCCAGAGGGGGGCTACGTCCTGGCACGGCCGGCCAGCCAGATCTCGCTCGCCGACGTGATCCGTGCGGTGGACGGACCGCTGGCCAACGTACGGGGCGAGCGACCCGAGCACGTCGGCTACCAGGGGGCCGCGCAGGCGCTGCAGCAGGTGTGGATCGCGCTGAGGGCGAGCGAACGGGCCATCCTCGAGGAGGTCACCCTGGAGCAGATCGCCAAGGGCGAGCTGCCGCCGCGGGTGACCGAGCTCGCCGCCGACCCGGCGGCGTGGGACTCGCACATGCCGGTCTGAGCCGCCCGTCCCCGATCCCCGCGGGAGGAGAGCCGTGCCGGAGGGTGACGCCGTCTACCGGGCCGCCAAGCGGCTCAGGCAGGCCCTCGACGGCCGGAGACTGACCCGCAGCGACTTCCGGGTGCCCCGGTACGCCACCGCCGATCTGCGCGGCCGTACCGTGCTGACGACGATCTCGCGCGGCAAGCACCTGCTGACCCGGGTGGAGGGCGGCCTCACGGTCCACACCCACCTGCGCATGGAGGGACGCTGGCGGGTGGGGCCCGCGGGCCGCCCGGCGCCGGGGGGCGACGTGGTCCGGCTGATCCTCGCGAACGCCGACTGGCAGGCGGTCGGCACGCGCCTGGGAATGGTGGACCTCGTGCCCACCGACCGCGAGGACCGGGTCGTGGGGCATCTCGGCCCGGACCTGCTCGGGCCGGACTGGGACGCGTCGCTTGCCGTACGGAACCTGCTGCGCGCTCCGGAGCGGACGATCGGCGAGGCGCTGCTCGATCAGCGCGACCTGGCGGGCATCGGTACGATCTGGCGCGCCGAGACGCTGTACGCCGCCCGCGTGTCGCCGTGGCGTCCGGTGGGGTCGATTCCGCCGGACGAGCTGGAGGCGCTGGTCTCGGTGGCCCATCGCCTGATGGACGCGAGCAAGGACGCGCCGCTTCCGGTGACGACGGGCGATCCGCGGCCGGGGCGTTCGCTGATGGTGTACGGCAGGGCACGCCACCCCTGCCGCCGCTGCGGCGGCCCGATCAGACGCGGGGAGATCGGACCACAGCCGGCCGAGCGGCTGATCTATTGGTGCCCCGCCTGCCAGCGAGGGTGAGGCGTTCCCGGCGCCACACGCCGGGGACCGCGGCCTTGGTGGCCTGCTGGAGGCCGTGAGATCGGGGATGTGCGCCGTCGGGCCGCTCGAGACCGCGCATCAGAGCCGTGCGCTCGGCGGTTGCGCACTCGTTCCCGCTGGGGAGTGATCGCCGATCCGGCCGAGATCGGCATGTGCGTGAGCCACATCCGGGAGGAGCCGGCACTTGGGCCGTGCGCTCTAGGGCTGGGCACCCGCATCGGGGCGCCCGGGTCCGGGTCGGCCCGGACTGTGAGCGCTGGCCATACCTGGCCGACGTGCCGGCGTGCTCCATCGGAGCGACGGAAACCGGCCAGGCGAAGTCGCGGGGACACCTCCGCCGGCTCGGCGGGGGCGTGCAGCCGCCGTCAGGCGGCGACCATGTCCTTGACCTCGGGGAAGCCCTCGAACTCCGGCCCCGCGGGGACGGTCTCGGGAATGGGCAGTCGCTCGTGCTCGGGCACGTCCGCAAGCACGGGAGCAGCTTGCAGCTCGGCCAGCGCGAACTGGTCGGACACCTCACGCAACACCTGGGAGAGCGGCACTCCGAGCGCACCGCAGATGGAGGCGAGCAGCTCCGAGGAGGCTTCCTTCTGACCACGCTCGACCTCGGACAGATAGCCGAGCGAGACACGCGCCAGAGTGGAGACCTCACGAAGGGTGCGATTCTGCCGCACCCTCAGCCGGCGCAGTACGTCACCGAGCAGCTGACGCAGCAGGATCATTTGTCGCTCCCTCCCCAAGGGGGGCGCCTTCACGACGCCTCGCGCGGTGGGCTCATGTCGCCCCTTCTTCATCTGCCCTTCGTACATACGCCTCGCCGTCATCATCGGTTCGCTCGGCCCCCTCGCCGGGCGCGCGCCTGTCTTGCTCCTCGCCGATGGCTCACGGACCTCACTCACAGCTCCACCGTACCTGTAGAGGGCGACACCGCGGCAGACCGAGGCCAGCATGTTCGCTGGGGACGTAACGCGGTAATCACCCCGAATGTTCCCCCGTATTTGCCTCCAGCACACCTTGGAGCAGGTTCAGCGCCTCCCGGCACGTGGCAGTCCTGATCGTGTCTCTATCTCCGGTCAACCGCAGGTCACGATGCCAGAGGCGTTCTCCCGGCCCCGCCAGGGCGACGTGGACCGTGCCGGCCGGCTTGCCGTCCTGGGGATCGGGCCCGGCCACACCGGTCACGGCCAGACCATAGTCGGAGCCCGTCAGCTTGCGCACACCGGTGGCCATGGCCGCGGCCACCTCCGGGTGCACCGCGCCCTCCCGGTCGAGAAGATCGGAAGGGACGCCGAGGAGGCTCTCCTTGAGATCCGTGGCGTAGGCGATCACCCCGCCCCGGAAGGCGGCCGACGCGCCCGCCGGATCGGTCAACGCCGCCCCGATCAGGCCGGCCGTGAGCGACTCCGCCACGGCGACCGTCGCACCCTGACGGACCAGCAGAGACAACACCTGGCTCGCCACGCTCATCATCCGGTTCCCGCGCTCCTCGCCACCTGCCGCAGCCGCACCGCCCGGATCACGTAGTCGATGCCGGTCCCCACCGTGACCACGAGAGCGAGGCCCACCGCCGCCCACCTGACCAGATCGGGCACGCCCGGCACGATGTAGAGGGCGATGGCCACGATCTGCAACACGGTCTTCACCTTGCCCCCGTAACTGGCCGGGATAACCCCGTGCCGGATCACGAGGAAGCGCAGCAGCGTCACCCCCGCCTCACGGGCGATGATCACCAGGGTGACCCACCACGGGATCTCCCCCAGATACGACAGGCTGAGCAGCGCCGCGCCGATCAGCGCCTTGTCCGCGATCGGGTCGGCGATCTTCCCGAAGTCGGTGATCAGCGCGTACTTCCTGGCGAGCCAGCCGTCGAGCTGGTCGGTGAGGGACGCGAGCAGGAAGACGCCGAGCGACGCCAGACGCCAGACCTGCCCGTCGGCGAACATGAAGACGGTGAAGACGGGGACGATCGCCAGCCGGGCGATGGTCAGGACGTTCGCGATGTTCCAGGTGCTGACCCGGCGCACCGGGATCTCCGGTGCCACGTCCGCGGACGGCTGCTCCGGGACCAAAAGCCCACCGGCCAGCGGGCCGCTCCGCGGCACGCCCGGCTCCTCCCCGCGAGCCGGCGCGTCTTCGGACCCGGCGGCGGGCGAGCCGATGGGCGCGCCGCCCGGCGGGCCGTCCGGTGTCGTGTCCGGCTTCCCCGAGGCACCGGACTCCACCCGTGGTGCGGGTGCCGGGGTCGCCACCGGCGTAGCGGGCACGGCGGCGACCGGCGGCGCGGGCTCCGGTGTCACCTTCCCCGGACCCGCCACGTCTACCGGCGGCTCACCGCGCTCCGTCATGTTCCTGCCTTGATCCGGGCGATGAGGTCGACCCCCTCGGAGTCGACGGCGACGGCCTGGACGATCTGACCGGGGACCAGCCCGATCCCCTGGACCGTGACCGCACCGTCCACTTCGGGGCCCTGGTGCGCGGCGCGGCCTTCGTATCCGCCGTCACCGAGGTCCTCCTCGATCAGTACCTCCAGCTCGGTGCCGATACGCTCCTCGGCGCGCTGCGCGGTCAGCTCCTCGGCGAGCTCGGTCAGCGTCGCGACCCGCTCGTCGATCACATCCTGGTCGATCTTGCCCTCGAAGCCGTACGCCTCGGTGCCCTCCTCGTCGGAGTACCCGAAAACGCCGATGACGTCCAGCCTGGCCTTCTCCAGGAAGGCCACCAGCTCGTCGAACTCCTCCTGGGTCTCCCCCGGGAACCCCACGATGAAGTTGGACCTGATGCCCGCCTCCGGCGCGCGCTCGCGGATCTGGGCGAGCAGGTCGAGGAACCGCTCGGGATCGCCGAAGCGCCGCATCCGCCGCAGCACGGTCCCGCTCGCGTGCTGGAAGGACAGGTCGAAGTAGGGCACGACCCCCTCGGTCGAGGTCATCACGTCGAGCAGCCCGGGCCGCACCTCGGCGGGCTGCAGGTAACTGACCCGCACCCGCTCGATGCCCTCGATCGCGGCCAGCGCGGGCAGCAGCTTCTCCAGGGCGCGCAGGTCGCCCAGGTCCTTGCCGTACGACGTGGAGTTCTCGCTGACCAGCACGAGCTCCTTGACGCCCTGTCCGGCCAGCCAGGCGGCCTCCGCGAGCAGGTCCTCCGGCCGGCGCGAGACGTACGAGCCGCGGAAGGCCGGGATCGCGCAGAACGTGCAGCGCCGGTCGCAGCCCGACGCGAGCTTGAGCGAGGCGACCGGTCCGCCGGTGAGCCGCTTGCGCAGGGGACGCGGCCCGCTGGCGGGGGCCACGCCCTCGGGGAGCGGGTCGTCCTGCCCATGACCGGGGATGTGCGTGCGCGCGCCCCCGCGCTCCACCGGCGTGATGGGCAGGAGCGTGCGCCGGTCCCGCGGCGAGTGCGGGACCAGCGGCCTGCCCGCCAGCACGTCGTCGAGACGCTCCCCGATGTGCGCGTAGTCGTCGAAGGAGATCACGGTCGCCTCGGGCAGGGCGTCGGCGAGCTGCGCGCCGTATCGCTCGGCCATGCAGCCCGCCGCCACCACCTTCGCGCCCGAGTCGGCCGCGGCGAGCAGGGTGTCGATCGAGTCCTTCTTCGCCGAATCGATGAAGCCGCATGTATTGACGACGATGACGTCGGGATCGTCGTCATCGGTGCGCCAGCCGGCGGCCTCGAGCCGCGCGGCCAGCTCCTCGGAGTCGACCTCGTTGCGGGCACAGCCCAGCGTGATCAGCGATACGGTTCGGCGAGAAGACATGATGTGAACTACGGTATCGGCAGTCGGCGATTAACGGGGACCCGGCCCGCCCGCCTCGAAGGTCCGCCGGATCATCTGACCGTCCTTGCCCGGCGTGCCCAGGTCCTTTCCGTTGACCTCGAGCCGGACCGCCCCCGCGTCGCCGATGACCACCCGCATGCGGTCCTTGGCCGAATACGTCGTGGTCTTCCCCTGGGGCAGCGTTCCCTGGAAGATCGCGTTCCCCTTGGCGTCCTTCACGCTGATGTAGGACGGCTTGCGCGTGGTGACCTTCATGACGACGGTGCCGGGCGCGAGCGCCTCGCCGACGGTCTTGTCCTTGCCCTTCTCGTGGCGCGCGTGCTCGTGCGGCGCGGTCACCGGAAGCTGGGCGGCCGTCTGGCCCGCCTTCTCGTCGGAGCCTCCCATCATCCGCGCGATGACGACGACCGCGATGATGGCCAGCGCGACCGCGACGGCCGTGGTCCAGCTCGGCATCCTGCGGACCCGCTCGCCCACGTCACCCCGGAACACCGCCGAGGCCCTGATCGGCGACGCGCCGGCGGCGTTCTCCTGCTCGTACTGCCGGATGATCTCGTCCGGGTCCAGGCCGAGATCGACGGCGATGGTCCGCAGGTGCCCGCGCGCATAGAAGTCGCCCACCGAGAAGTCGTCGTGCTCGAAGCGTTCGATGACGGTCTCGCGGATCCGTGTGCGTTCGCTGAGCTGACGCACGGTCAGCCCAGCGCGCTCACGGGCTTCGGCCAAAGCTGAACCAACGCTCATCGTTCCGCCCCCCTGTCTCCGAGCGCGCCGTCTTCCAGCTCGCCCACAATGCGTAGTTTGTCACATTCAACCTGTAACTGCCTACGGAGAGTACCCAGGTGAGGACGATACGCAACTATCGGCCCGCGCGTGTGACGCCACGGAGGCGGCCCGGGCGCGTCAGTGAACGCCGATCTCCAGACGGGATATCCGGCCCGCACCGTCGAGACCGAAGCGGAAATCCAGGTCGGCGGGACTGCCGGGGAAGGTGCCCTCCACCCGGCAGGTCACGACCGTCCCCGCGCCGCCGGTGTGCGCGGACAGCGGTGTCGTGGTGTAGACGTACTCGCCGGCGACGCGGTCGAGCCACCTCCTGATTTCCCCCGTTCCCCGGTAATCGCGTCCGTCGTCGGTGACGTGCGCGCCTTCGGCGAAGCACACGACGACGGCGGCGCGGTCGAGCCGTACGGCGGCCAGGAGGTTGAGGTCGAGCTCACGCTGCCAGTCGGCGTCGCCGAGCGCGGCGAACCCGCCGGCGGGCGCGTCGGACCCGCCGGCGACGTGCACGTGCCGGGGCCGGTCCGGGGCTTACGACTCCCCGCGCAGCTCGGCGAGCAGGCCGGGCAGGTCGTCGGGCTTGACCAGCACCTCCCTGGCCTTGGAACCCTCGCTCGGGCCGACCACGTTGCGGCTCTCCAGCAGGTCCATCAGCCGGCCCGCCTTGGCGAAGCCGACCCGCAGCTTGCGCTGGAGCATGGACGTGGAGCCGAACTGGGTGGACACGACCAGCTCGGCCGCCTGGAGCAGCAGGTCGAGATCGTCGCCGATGTCGTCGTCGATCTCCCGCTTCGCGGCGGCGGGCGCGGTGACGTCCTCCCGATACTCGGCCTGCATCTGGGCCTTGCAGTGGGCGACGACCTCCGCGATCTCCTTCTCCGAGATGAACGCGTTCTGCAGCCGCATCGGCTTGCTCGCGCCCATCGGCAGGAACAGCGCGTCGCCCTGCCCGACGAGCTTCTCGGCACCCGGCTGGTCGAGGATGACCCGCGAGTCGGCCAGCGAGGAGGTCGCGAACGCCAGCCGTGAGGGCACGTTCGCCTTGATCAGGCCGGTGACGACGTCGACCGACGGGCGCTGGGTGGCGATGACCAGGTGGATGCCGGCGGCGCGGGCGAGCTGCGTGATGCGGACGATCGAGTCCTCCACGTCACGCGGCGCGACCATCATCAGGTCGGCCAGCTCGTCCACGATCACCAGCAGGTACGGGTACGGCTGGTAGACGCGCTCACTGCCGGGCGGCGGCACGAGCTTGCCCGCGCGGACGGCCTTGTTGAAGTCGTCGACGTGCCGGAAGCCGCTGGCCGCGAGGTCGTCGTAGCGCCGGTCCATCTCGCCCACCACCCATTCGAGGGCCTCGGCGGCCTTCTTGGGGTTGGTGATGATCGGCGTGATGAGGTGCGGAATGCCCTCGTACGAGCTGAGCTCGACGCGTTTGGGATCGACCAGCACCATGCGAACCTCGTCGGGCGTGGCCCGCATGAGGATCGAGGAGATCAGCCCGTTGATGCAGGTCGACTTGCCCGCGCCGGTGGCGCCCGCGATGAGGATGTGCGGCATCTTGGCCAGGTTGGCCACGATCGTGCGGCCCTCGACGTCCTTGCCGAGCCCGACGATCATCGGGTGGGGGTCGGCCTGGGCCACCGGCGAGCGCAGCACGTCGCCGAGTGAGACGAGGTCCTTGTCGACGTTGGGGATCTCCACGCCGATCGCCGACTTGCCCGGGATCGGGGACAGGATCCGTACGTCCGCCGACTTCACGGCGTAGGCGATGTTCTTGGTGAGCGCGGTGACCTTTTCGACCTTGACGGCCGGACCCAGCTCGATTTCGTACCGGGTCACCGTCGGGCCCCGGGTGAACCCGACCACCTGCGCGTCGATGGAGAACTGCTCCAGCACGCTGGTCAGCGCGTTCACGACCATCCGGTTGGCCTTGGTCTCCTGCTTGGGCGCGGTGCCCGGCCGCAGCAGGGCGAGGTCCGGCAGCGTGTACGGCCCCTCCTGGCTGGACAGGACGAGCTGCTCCACCTTGCGCGGCGCGGGGGTCGGCATGGGCGGCTGCGGCGCGGGCTTGGACGTCTCGGGCTGGGCCGGCTCGCCCGGGCCGGCGGCGTCGTCCACCAGGCCGGGGACGATCTCCGGCGAGTGGTCCTTCTCCGACAGCACGGGCGTGTCGTACGGCTTGACGGTGTCGCCGGTGTCGATCCCGTCGCGGGCACCGCCCTGCGGCCTGCGCGTGCGCTTCTTGATCGGCGCCCGGGACTTGCCGGGCTCCCCGGTCCCCTCGGGCCGCTGGAACAGCATGTGCTGGATCTCGGCGAGGCGCTCGGGGATGCGGTGGACCGGGGTCGCGGTGATCACCAGCAGGCCGAACCCGGACAGCATCAGCAGCAGCGGGATCGTGATGAACGCCGGCAGGATGCTCGCCGGCGGCGCCGAGACGATGAAGCCGATCATGCCGCCCGCCGCCGACACGTTGTCCATGCCGTCGTTCGGCCCGCCCGAGGGGTACGGCGTGCCGTGGGCGACGTGCACGATCCCGAGGATCCCGGCCAGCAGCGCGGTCCAGCCGATGCCCATCCTGCCGGTCTCGGCGTTCTGGTCGGGATGCCGCAGCAACCGCCAGGAGAGCAGCGCGAGCAGCACGGGCACCGCCCAGGCGAGCGACCCCACCGTCCCGCGCAGCACGGCGTCGACGAACGCGGCGAAGCCCGTCTTGGTGTCGCGCCAGGTCAGGGCGGCGAGCACGATGGCGCTCGCGAGCACCGCCAGGCCCTGCCCGTCGCGGCGGTGCATGGGGTCGAGTTCGCGGGCTCCCTGTCCGATCGCCCGGGCGGCCATGCCCACGCCGTTCGCCACCAGCATCCACATGCCGATGAAGATCTTGCCGATGATCAAGAAGGTCCAGCTGATCGGGTCGTGGCCGGTGGCGACCGGTCGTCTGCGCGCCGGCCTGGGCGCGGGCCTGGGCGCCGCCCTGCCTCGGGAACCCGCCGGGGATCGCTTCGGGGAAGCCGTACGGGATCCGGAGCGCGACGCGGGTCGCTTACCGGACCCCTGTCCGGACGTACGGGTGGCCATGATGCCGAAGTTACCCCGGATGCGGGCGATTACCGGGGCGGCACGCCGACGGAGGCGGCACCTCTATGCGGCGGCCCGGTGCAGCACCTCGGCCGGCCGGACGGGGGCCGAGAACATCGGCCGGTGCCCGGTGTCGAGCGTCTCGAACCGCCGGTTCGGCAGGCCGCGCATGGCGCGCACGTCGCCGGCGACGTGGCGGACCCCGCCGAGCGGGTTCCGCGCGGGCTCCCCCGCCTACGGCAGGGGCGGGATGTTCTGGTTCAGATGGAAGAAGTTCGTGGGGTCGTACTTCGTCTTGATGGCCCGGAGGCGGTCCCAGGTGGCCCCCGGGTAGGCCGCGCGGATCCGC
This sequence comes from Microbispora sp., assembly GCA_019689655.1. Lineage (GTDB taxonomy): Bacteria > Actinomycetota > Actinomycetes > Streptosporangiales > Streptosporangiaceae > Microbispora. The sequence goes on along the minus strand of JADGHC010000025.1, from coordinate 6,575 downwards.
TCTTCGCCCTCGTCGGCCAGGAAGTTGACGTAGGCGCCGTGGTCGCTCTGCCGGAGCTCGTCGGCGAACTCCGCCACCCACGCGTCGTGGACGGGCGCGTCCGCCGGGTCCTCGTAGATGGCGGCCAGGTTCACCATGATCCGGCTCTTGCGATGTGCGAACGCGGTCGCGTCGACCGGCACCCGCGCCATGGCACCGCCGAGCACGCGTAGCTGCGTGGCGGCCGTCGAGGCGGTGGACGACGTGAGGCGCTTGACGATCGTCTCGGCCGCCTGCCGGTCGATTCTGTCGGCGAACATCGTGAGGGAGGAGGAGACGGGGTGGAACTCGACATCCTCGGGCGGGTAGACGCCCGAGTACGGCATCTGCCGCACCATGTCCGCCAGCGGCGTGGCGATGGCGCGGAAGGGAGCCAGGGCGCGCTCCCCGTCCTCCTGCGGCCCGGCGAAGACCATCATGGCCATGATGACGAGCGAGCCGTGGTGCTCGGGGGCCAGGAACGGCATCGGCGGTGCGGGCATGATGTTGGCGATGGTGGACAGTTCCTCGGGCGCGGCGTCCGCCTCCGCGGCGAACGCCTCGATGGACTCGGCCGTCGCGGGCAGGATCAGGATGCCCCCGTAGATCGACTCGAGCTCGTGCAGGCGGAACTTGAGCCGGGTGACGACCCCGAAGTTGCCCCCGCCGCCACGGATCGCCCAGAACAGGTCCGGATGGGTGCCGGCGTCGGTGTGCAGGATCTGCCCGTCCGCCGTCACGACCTCGGCGGCCAGCAGGTCGTCGATCGTCAAGCCGTGCTTGCGGACGAGGTAGCCGATGCCGCCGCCCGTGGTGAGGCCGCCGATGCCGACCGTGGGGGTGTCGCCGAATCCGGTCACCAGGCCGTGGGCGACGACGGCGCGGGTGTACTCGCCCGTGGTCATGCCGCCCTGCACCCACGCCGTACGGCCCTCGACGTCGATGTCGAGCGCGCGCATGTCACGCAGATCGAGCACCAGGCCGCCATCGATGACGCCGTGCCCGGCGTTGCTGTGGCCGCCTCCGCGTACGGCGAGCTCGCAACCGTTCTCGCGGGCGATCGTCACGATCCGCGCGACCTGCGCGGCGTCCTTCGGCCGGACGATGGCCGCCGGCCTGCGGTCGAACTGACCCGGATAGACGGTGCGCATCGCGTCGTACCGCGGATCGTCCGGGGTGACGACCTGCCCGCCGAACTCCGCGAGCAACTGGTCGAGAGGGACGGCTGTGCGATTCACGGCAGTTGACACGTGGGGTTCCTTATCCATCGGACACTACTCATGAGCGGATCCGGCGGGGGCCGGCGTTTGTTCGGCGCGTCGTGAGCGGACCCGTCGTCCCGCGCCTTCACCGGACGTATCCCGAGACACGTCGATGAACGACGGAAGGCATGCGATATCGGAGCCTCCTCACCGGGAGACAGCCTTTCGCCTCGCCCGCGCCTTCCTGGACCGCGTTTCCAACTATCAACCCCATAGAGGAGAAAGGCTTCTTCTGAAGTGCTGAATTCACCACGCGCGAAATCTAACGAATAGTTCTCACGCGGCATCCCCCGCCGCGCGGATCGCGGCGCGGGGATGCGGGGATCGGCGAGCGGGACGCTCAGCCGTTGAAGAAGTCCTTCAGCACGGGGGCGAGCGCCTCCGGGCTGACGTCGTGGGCCTGGCCCTCCAGCACCCGGTACTCGGCGTTGCGGATGGTCTCGGACACCGCCTTGGCCCCTTGCCGCAGCCACTCGGGGCTGTTGCCGCCGGCCAGGGCCAGGGTGGGGATCGTGATCCCGGCCAGCCGCTCGGCGGGCAGCCTGTTGCCCCGCCCCACGACTGCGGCCTCGTACGGAAGGGTGTGGGCCACGGCCTCGACATCGGGCCAGAACGGCTGGGTGCGCATCCCGGCGACCATCTCGGCGGGGATCTGCGACGCCTGGACCATGAACAGCTCGGCCGCGTCGCCGCGGCGTCCCTCCTTGACCAGGGCGCTGAGCTGCTCCTGGAAGTCGTCCGGGAGCGGGTCGCGGCTGTCGCCGACGATGTACGGAGGCTCGTAGACCGCCAGCTTCGTGATGGCGAGCCCGCGGGCCGCGGCCTCCAGTGCGAGCGCGCCGCCCGAGGAGCCGCCGAAGACGAAGGCCTCGCCGCCGGCGTCCTTGATGAGGGCGGCGAGGTCCTCGACCTCGCGCTCGACGGCGTAGTTCTCGTTGTCGCCGCTGCCCCCGCGACCGCGCCGGTCGTAGTTGTAGACCGTGAAATGCGGCGACAAGGCGGCGGCGAGGCCACTCCACGTCGGGTGGCTCCGATCGGTGAAGCCGCCCTGCACGAAGATCACCGCCGGTCCCTCGCCCGACCGGTCGAACGCGATGGTGGTGCCGTCCGCCGATGTGATGTGAGTCATGTGGAGTTTCTCCGAGATATCACGGCTGTCCGGACTCGGCCGCAAGGACCGGGCCATTGCTTTTCCGCAGCCGGGCCCTCAGGCACGGTTTGACGTTACAGCCTGCCCGACCCCGATGCCGATCGTCTTCTTCCAACGTGCTCACTCCGGGCAGACCCCGATTTTCTCCGTACGTGCCGCATTTCGCGGCTCCCATCCCGGGTAACCGTGAAATGCCGTCACCATGAGCGCCGGGCGGTGCAGGCCATCCGTCCGCGGCCCCGGACCGGAGGCCGCACAATCGCGGAAGGTTCGAAACGTGACTGCAGACGACACACCACGCAAAGCCGGCCCGCGCGAGTGGATCGGACTCGGCGCGCTCGCCCTGGCCACGCTGGCCGTCTCATTCGACGTCTTCGTCCTGCTCCTGGCGCTGCCGCATCTGAGCGCGAGCCTGGGCGCCGGCGCCACCCAGCAGTTGTGGATCGTCGACATCTACGGATTCATGGTCGGTGGCTTCCTGATCACGGCGGGCTCCCTGGGCGACCGCATCGGCCGCCGCAGGCTGCTGCTGATCGGGGCGGCCGGGTTCGGCGTCGCGTCCGTGCTGTCGGCGTACGCCACCGATCCCGTCATGCTCATCGCGGCGCGCGCCCTGCTCGGCGTCGCGGGCGCGACGCTGGCGCCGTCCACTCGGGCGCTGATCAGCACGATGTTCGGCGACGACCGGCAGCGGGCGCTGGCCATCGGCATATGGGCGGGCTGTTTCACGGCCGGCGCGAGCCGGTCTCGCCTTCAAGGCCGGATCGGCGTCGTCGCTGACCCAGGTCAGCAGCGAGTTCGGCTACTCCCTGGGCATCGCGACGGTCGGCACGCTCGGCGTCGCCGTCTACCGCGCCCAGATCGAGGTGCCCGGCGGGGTGCCCGCCGCTGCCGCCACCGCCGCCCGTGAGAACATCGACTGCGCCGTCGCGGCGGCCGGCCGGGTGCCCGCCGAGCTGGGCGAGCAGCTTCTCACCGCGGCCAAGGACGCGTTCACCACCTCGCTGAACAGCGTCGCGGCGGCCAAGCCGGCCATGCCGCTCGTCGTCACGAGCTACCCGGTCGTCGCCGGGGACGGTCTCGCGCCCAAGGACTACGCCGCGCAGCCCGCCGCTCCCGCCTTCCCGTTGCCGAGGGCGGCATGGTCGTAGACGCCGTGCGGGGCCGTACGGAGAGCGGCGGACGCGACTGCCCGGAGTCCGCAACCCCTATCCGGGCCGCCGCCACCCTTATTCCGAAGTCTGGGGTCGTTACTGGGGTCCGGATCGATTCCCGCCGCATGCCGCCCTGCCTACGATCACCGATGTGAACGTGGAGACGGGCAGCGGCAGGGTGCCGGCGATCGGCGACCGCCACGCCGCCCACGCGGCGAACCGGGCGCCGGTCGAGTCGCTGCGACCGGAGAGCGACGACGACCGGCATCTGTGCCACCGGGCCACCGCGGTGGTCTTCGGACACCCGCACATCCCCAGAACGGACCGGCGCGACGGTGTGCGGTTCGAGGAGGTGTCGCTCGGCCATCCCCGCGAGCGGCACCTCCACCACGGTGACGGCCGCGTGCTCAGCCAGACGCTCCCGGCTCAAGCCGCGGCCCGGTGACCCCCGCCGGCCACATGCACACACCGTGAGCGACAGCTCATCAGACACATTCGGTCAGGAAACTCCCCATCCGTGCAGCGTTTTCCGTATCCCGTCGCATGTGATTATGCGAACCAACCGACCCGACTATTCGCGCGGCGCACGGCCAAAAATAAAGCGACCGGAAAAAAAGACGACTGCGCCCGCCGGCCGATTACTCGATGGGCGGCGGACGGAATCGCCCGGCGATCTCATATTCGTGGTTGATGAGACGAAAACTCGATAGGGCGGCTCGAAGCACGGGGTGAATGATGGACGACGTGATCAACGCAGCGGTGCTGCGAGCCGTGCAGAGCATGCAGAAGAATCTCGGCGAACAACTGACGATCGACGACATGGCGCGCACGGCCATGTTCAGCAAGTTCCACTTCTCCCGGGTCTTTCAGCGGGTCACCGGCCTGTCCCCGGGCCGTTTCCTCTCGGCCGTACGGCTGCGCGAGGCCAAGCGCCTGCTGTCGTCGACCTCCCTGACCGTCACCGCCATCAGCCACCGCGTGGGCTACTCCAGCGTCGGCACCTTCAGCTCCCGCTTCACCGGCAGCATCGGCGTATCGCCCGCCCGGTATCGCCGGCTCCGCTCGGTGCGGCCGAAGGTCTCCATCCCGGCTCCCACGGGCACCGCCACCATCCGCGGGAGGATCTCCTCCCCGCTGCGCGGCACTCCCGTGTTCGCCGGGCTGTTCCCCGACCGGATCCTCGAAGGCTGGCCCGTCAGCTACACGTTCATCCGCGAGCCCGGGCCGTTCGTGCTGAAGAACGTGCCCGAGGGCAGATGGCACCTGCTTGCGCACGCCGTCGCGGAAGGGCGCGAGGAGGCGCTCAACCTCCCCGCCACCGGTGACGAGGCACTGTGCGTGGGCCGGATCGGACCGATCACGGTCCGCCCGGGCACCGAGACCCCGCACGCCGAGGTGCCGCTGCGCCCGATGACCCCTCTCGATCCCCCGGTGCTGCTCGCGCTGCGCGAGCTGCTGGCCGCGGAGCACGGCGGGTACCACTCCCCCACCCCGCGTCCCACCGACCCGATCCGGCGGCGCGCCGCACTCGCCGTCATCCGCTGACCCCTCCACTCGCGCGACGCGGGCGCAGTCGATCCTCGCGGCCCCCGGTTCTCGGCGGACCGCGACGCCCTCCGCCGGGATCCTCCCTCGCGCCGATTTCGTCCCCGAGGCGCAGTGATGAGCCGCCGATGTGGGCGGCTCCGCCTCGTCCCCCTCGCCGAGCCCCACCCTCTGGAACTGATTTCAGCGGGCCGGCCCGACCGGCGCACCCCCGGGGAGAGCGGCCGGAGATTCTCGTGCCCGCGGCCGCTGCCGGCTGCGGCGCCGAACCGGCACCATGCGGACTACCAGCGAAAACCGCTCCCCGGCCCCTGCTCCGGAGCACCTGCCCGCGGGATCGGATATCGCCTCGTCGCGACCCACGGCGGGTCGCATTTCATCTGCCGGACGACGATTCCGCCTGGCCGGCGGCGGACCCTGACTGTACGATCCCCGACAACAACCCCAATACAGAGCATTCGGGCGACTATGCTCTATTACCAGGATGATCTCTCCGGATCGGAGCCACACCGCCACTTGCCACCCACTCGGCGAAATGGTCCGCAAACTACCGCAGCACGCGAAGCGACCTTATGCCAAAGGTCCCTTACACTCTGCGCAGTGCAAATGACGTACGCGCTGTACACGGTTTGAGCAGTTTCAAAGGAGACGTAGGTGGACTTTCGCCTACTGGGAGCGCTCGAAGTGACCGTGGACGGGCAACGGCTCGATCTCGGAGGCGTACGGCAACGCACGGTCCTGGCGCTCCTGCTTCTGGAGGCCAACCGGCCTGTGGCGGTCCACCGGCTCATGGAAGCCGTCTACGGGGACGACCCACCCGCGACCTCCCGTGCCCAGGTGCAGATCTGCATCTCGTCACTGCGACGCCTGTTCGGCGGCTACGGCCATGAGCAGCTGATCGTCACCCATCCGCAGGGGTACGCCTTACGGGCCGGCAGCGAGCGGATCGACGCGCACCGCTTCCAAAGCCTGGTGCGCACGGCCCGGCGGGCCCGCGACAACCGGAGCCCGGAGGAGGCCGTCCGGTACTACCGCGAGGCGCTCGCGCTCTGGCGCGGCCCCGCGCTCGAGGGCATCGAGAGCAGGGTGGTGCGGTCCGCCGCGAGCTGGCTCGACGAGGAGAGGCTCACGGTCAAGGAGGACTGCATCCAGCTCGAACTGGACCTCGGGCGGCACCACGAGGTGGTGAGCGAGCTGCGCAGGTTCGTGGAGGAGCACCCGCTCCGCGAACGTCCCCTCGGCCAGTTGATGACGGCGCTGTACCGATCGGGCCGGCAGGCGGAGGCGCTGCAGGTATACCGCGACGCCCGGCGCGCGATGATCGAGGAGCTCGGCATCGAGCCCAACGAGCGGCTGCGGCAGCTCGAACACGCGATACTCACGGCCGACGAGAGCCTGAACCCGCCGCGCGGGAGCGCGCGCCTCGCCGCCGTACCACCCCCGCCG